>CAZONS010000285.1:0-4949 GCA_964581195.1 uncultured Thiobacillus sp.
GGGTTGTAGACCTCGTCGCGGTAGATGAACAGGATGACGTCCGCATCCTGCTCGATGGCGCCCGAGTTGTGGGTGACGATGCCGTCGGCGAGCCAGCTTGCCGGCCCCGGTACGGTCAGGTCGAACACCTCGGCTTCGCCGGCCGGTTCGATGGCGACAACCTTGTCCCAGAACAGGTCCGATTCCGCCCACATCCGCAGTTCGTTGTCGGCAAGCAATTCCGCATAGGAGGCCAGCGTCTGCCGCGACGGCGCGAAGCGGAAATGGCTGGTTCCGCCATAGGTGGTGCCGCGCGCGGCGGCCATCTGCCGGGTAGTGACGCCGCGCTGTTTCATGGCGGCGCGCACCCGATCGAACAATGATCTGGGCAGGGTGTCGACGTTGGGGTTGCCGTTACTGTTGGCGAGTTGGTCCGCAAGGCGTCTGGCCGGCTCAGCCCGGGGGCCGAAAGCGCCGACTCGCTCCAGGAAGCGGGTCTGCATTTCACCGCCCGTCACGTCCACGTTGTAAAGCGGGTTGCCGGAAGCCTGGCGGATCGCGCGGATGCGGGCGACGATGTCGAGGCGCAGTAGCAGCGCGGCGACATCCCCGGCAAGACGACGGCTGCTGGTGGCGAAATAGACGCGGGGGGAACCCTTCTGGTTCTCGGGCCGCACATGGATCGCGCCGTCGGTAGCCCAGAGGTGGCGCAGGAACAAGGCGATTTTTTCCTTGTTCATGTGGAAGACGGGTTCTGGAACGTGTTTTTCGGAAGAACGCTGGTCGAAGATACCCAGCTCCCGCAACCATTTATTGAGGCCGGCCGCTTGCCAGCGGTTGCCGTTTCCGGAAAACACCAGTTGATGCCAGTTGCCGCGGCCAGCATGGCGATTCACCGTGACGCCGAAGCCGCGCACGGCGGCCGCGACGGCGGCGCTGTTTTCCTCGGAACCGGTGGTGTAGCGCAGCGGCTGGCCGGAAAGGTAACTGCCATCGCCGATGAGATGTGCCAGCACTACGCAATGGTCTTCCGGCCAGTCAAGGTCGGCTTCTGTTTCCGGCAGGTGACGGGCGAGAGCAACGCGGTCACCGGCGGCGAGTTCGTCGAATTTCACCCAGCCGCGTTCACTGAATATCCGGTGTTCGCCCGTTGCGGTTAGGCGTCGTCCGCTGGCCAGGCGCAGTTCGAACACCGGCTTGATGCCGACGGACCAGACCTTGTCGGCCTGGGCGGTGACGATCTTCTGCCGCGCATCCATCGCGAAGACTTCGGGCCGCCGCCCGACCAGATCGCGGATCGGTACCCGGCTACCATTGGACAGCAAGACCAGGGTGTCGCCGATGACACATTCGCGCAGGTCCGACATCACCGGCCGCTTGTTCGGGCGCTGTTCCAGGGAGCGGTTGAGCTGCGAGAGGGCGATCACCGGGACGTGCAGTTCCTTGGCCAGGCTCTTCAGGGAACGGGAGATGTCGGAGATCTCCGTGGCGCGGTTCTCGCCCTGGCCGGTTCCGGACATCAGTTGCAGATAGTCGAGCACGATCAGGCCGAGCCGGCCGCCGTCGCATTGCCGCGCCAGGCGGCGGGCGCGGGCCCGGACTTCCAGCGCGGTGAGGCCGGGCGACTCGTCGATGAACAGCTTGCACTCGTTGAGGCTGCCGAGGGCGTGGGTCAGACGCGGCCAGTCGTCGTCGCTGATGCGGCCGGTGCGCAGTTTGTGCTGGTCGAGTCGGCCGACCGAGCCCAGCATCCGCATCACCAGTTGCGCGGCGCCCATTTCCATACTGAATACGGCCACTGGCAGGTTGGCGTCGAGCGCGACGTTTTCCGCGATGTTCAGGCTGAACGCCGTTTTTCCCATACTCGGGCGTCCGGCGACGATGATCAGATCGCCTGGTTGCAGGCCGGAGGTCTTGGTGTCGAGGTCGGTGTAGCCGGTAGGCACGCCGGTGACTTCGCTGGGGTTGTCGCGGTTGTAGAGTTCGTCGATGCGGGTGACGACTTCCTTCAGCAGTGGCTGCAGCGGCAGAAAGCCCTGGGTGGACTTGGCGCCGGCTTCCTTGATGTCGAACACCTTCTTTTCCGCCTCGTCGAGGATGTCGGTGGCGGAACGGCCGTTCGGATTGAAGGCGGAGGTGGTGATCTCGCCGCCGACTTCGACGAGCTTGCGCAGGACCGATCGCTCCCGCACGATTTCGGCATAGCGGCGGATGTTGGCGGCCGACGGCGTGTTCTGCGCCAGCGCGGCCAGGTAGGCAAGACCGCCGATGTCGTCCAGCTTGTTGTTCGACTCCAGCGCCTCGGCCACGGTGACCACGTCGGCCGGTTTGTTGTCGTCGATCAGGCGGACGATCTGTTTCCAGATGTGGCGGTGGTCGGCGCGGTAGAAGTCGTGCTCGTTGATCAGGTCCGCGACCCGTTCCCAGGCCTGGTTCTCCAGCAGCAGCCCGCCAAGCACCGATTGCTCCGCCTCGACCGAATGGGGCGGCAATTTCAGGGCGGTGAGTTCGGGGTCGAAATCGGACATGGCATGGCGCGTGAAAGGCGAGGGGCGGATTCTAGACGATGGACGTGACAAGGGCCGCGTCAGCGGCCCTTGGTCAGGAACGCTCCCCGGTCGGGGAGCGCGGTACGGCTTACTGCGCGCCCAGCACCGCGACGGTGATTTCCACCGCCACATCGCTATGCAGCGACAGGCTGATGGGGTAATCGCCGACGGCCTTGAACGGGCCTTCCGGCAGACGAACCTCGCCGCGAGAAACGGGGAAGCCCTGCGCGGTCAGCGCTTCGGCGATGTCGATGTTGGTCACGGAACCGAACAGGCGACCGTCGACGCCGGCCTTCTGGCTGATCTGCACGGTGTAGCCGGCCAGTTTCTCGGCGCGGGCCTGGGCGGCGGCCAGCTTTTCGGCGGACAGCTTTTCCAGTTCGGCCTTGCGCTCTTCGAAGGCGGCGATGTTGGCCTTGTTGGCACGCTTGGCCATGCCCTGGGGGATCAGGTAGTTGCGCGCGTAGCCGGCCTTGACGTTGACCACGTCACCCAGGTTGCCCAGGTTGGTCACTTTGTCCATCAGGATGATTTCCATGTTCGTGTCTCCTGAACTCAGCTGGTGTGTTGGTCGGTGTAGGGCATCAGCGCCAGGAAGCGGGCGCGCTTGATGGCCACGGAAAGCTGGCGCTGGAACTTGGCCTTGGTGCCGGTGATGCGGGCCGGGATGATCTTGCCGTTCTCATTGATGAAATCCTTGAGCACGTCGATATCCTTGTAGTCCACCTCTTTCACGCCTTCGGCGGTGAAGCGGCAGAACTTGCGGCGGCGGAACAGGGCCGCGCCATTGGGGTTCTTGGGACGGGGCTTGCGTTTGATGAACGCCATTTTTCAACTCCTCAATCGAGCCCGCTCAACAGCGGGCTGAACAATTCAAATTCGGTCAGATACGACAAAGTCCGTGACGTGCAATTCGAGCGTCGGGTATTTCACGCCCTTGCGATCGAGAAAACCGAGGAATTTCGCCTGTTCGCCCATGGGCAATCGGGCCAGTTCCCTTGCCGTGTCGCCGAAAGCGACGACATCGGTATCGATCTCCACCGCCCGGTCACGTCCACCTTCCTGCTGTCGCGAGGCATGTACCACGCGCAATCGGATGCTGGGCAGACCGGAGGGGGTGTGGCGCAGGCCGTCACTGCTGGCCAGGCGCGCCGTCAACTCGAATCGGTTGCTGTCTACGGAACTCGGTTGCGTGCTCAGGCCGCGGCCTCGGCGGAAACGTCGGCGGCCGCGTCGGACTGGGCGGACTGCGGCGCCAGCAGGTTGCGAGCCTTCTCTTCCTTCATCATCGGCGAGGCGTCGGTGACGGCATCGTCGCGGACGATGGTCAGGTGGCGCAGGATGGCGTCGTTGAAGCGGAAGCCGTGCTCCAGTTCGTCCAGGGTTTCCTGGTCGACTTCGATGTTCATGAGCAGGTAGTGGGCCTTGTGCATCTTCTGGATGGTGTAGGCCAGCTGGCGGCGGCCCCAGTCTTCCATGCGATGAATCTGGCCGCCCTTGGAGGCGATGAGCGTCTTGTATCGCTCGACCATGGCGGGCACTTGCTCGCTCTGGTCGGGATGGACGATGAATACGATTTCGTAGTGGCGCATTGAAACTCCTTTTGGTCTTCGGCCCTCTCCGTGCGTTCGGGGTAGGGCAAGGCGGGTGGATGAAACGACCCCCGCCCGCGGGAGATTTCCTGCGGGCGGGGAAGGGCCGGCATTCTATTTACAAATCAGGGAGATAGCAAGACGCCCGGAGGGGGGCTTACAGCAGTCCCATCGCCACCAGCGCGACAAAGGCGGCGAACAGGGCGAAGTGGCTGATGCCCTCGATGGCGTTGGTTTCACCGTCGTGCAGGTTGTTCATCACCGCCAGAAGGGTGAGCAGGAGCATGCCGCCCTGCATGGGGGTGAGCGCCATCACGATGCGTTCGCCGGAGTAGAGCGCCATCGCTTCGATCACCGGCAGGGTCAACAGCACGGTGGCGAGCGAGGCGCCGAGGGCGATGTTGACGGTGGTCTGCATGCGGTTGGCCTGGGCCGCGCGCAGGGCGGTGAGGATTTCCGGGCTGGCGGAGATCAGCGCCACCAGCACTGCGGGGATGGACTTGGGCATGCCACTGCCGGCAAGGCCGGCGTCGAGCAGCACCGAGAGGACTTCCGAGAGGACGCCGACCAGGACGATGGCGCCCAGCATCATCGCGAGATGCAGGCTGTTGGGGCTGTGCGCGGTGTCGTGCGCTTCCGCGGCGAGGCCGTTGTCATGCTCGAAGAAGGCGCGGTGTTCCACCGTCTGCAGGCGCAGGAAGCCGACATACATCAGCACCATCACCGCCACCGAGAACAGGGAATAGGTTTGCCATTGCGCGTCCGGGACGAAATCCGGGATGAACATGCCGATGCCGATGGCTACCAGCAGCATGGCGATGTAGGAGTT
>CAZONS010000286.1:0-4927 GCA_964581195.1 uncultured Thiobacillus sp.
CCGACCCCCTGCACCCCATGCAGGTGCGCTACCAGGCTGCGCTACGCCCCGACGAGCCGCGCATTATAGGGAGGATGAGGACCCCGGTAAACAGACAAACGCGTGTTCCTGCAACATTTTCTCGTGGCGCCACCCACCACCGGCGGGTGGCGAGGTCACGCGTCGCCAAACACCCGCTTCACCACATCCCGGTAATGTTTGACGAAATGCACGTCCAGTCCGGCCCTGACGTAGTCGGGCAGGCGGTCGAAGTCGGGCTGGTTGGCCTGGGGCAGGAGCAGTTCGGTGAGCCCGACCCGTTTCGCGGCGATGACTTTTTCACGGATGCCGCCAACCGGCAGGACCTGGCCGGTGAGGGTGAGTTCGCCGGTCATGGCAAGTGGCCGCGCGATCTTTTCGTTCTTCGCCAGGGAGAGCAGCGCGGTGGCCATGGTGATGCCGGCGCTGGGGCCGTCCTTGGGGGTGGCCCCCTCCGGCACGTGCAGGTGGACGAAGGCTTCGTCGAAGAATTTCGGATCGGCGCGGTAGTCCTTGAGATGGCTGGAGATGTAGCTGTAGGCGATCTCGGCGGACTCCTTCATCACGTCACCGAGCTTGCCGGTGAGCTTGAAGCCACGGTTCAGGGTGTGCACCTTGGTCGCCTCGATGGTGAGGGTGGCGCCGCCCAGGGCGGTCCAGGCCAGTCCCGTCACCACGCCGATGCCGGCCATCGGTTTTTCCGGGACATAGGGTGGATCGGTGAGGAAGGTTTCCAGATTGTCGGCGGTCACGCGGAGTTTCTCGGCTTCGCCGCGAACGATCTTCACCACCCCCTTGCGCGCCACCTTGCCGAGGGCCATCTCCAGCTGTCGTACTCCCGCTTCCCGCGCATAGCCTTCGATGATGCGGCGGATGGCGGCTTCGCTGACGCTGACCTGGCCGCGCTTGAGACCGGTTTTCTTCAGCTGTTTCGGCCAGAGGTGGTGCTTGGCGATGGCGACCTTTTCCTCCAGCAGGTAGCCGGACAGCCGGATGGTTTCCATGCGGTCGAGCAGCGGCGCCGGAATCGTGTCCATTTGATTCGCGGTGCAGATGAACAGCACCTTGGAGAGATCGAAGCGCACATCGAGGTAGTGATCGAGGAATTCGACGTTCTGCTCGGGATCGAGCACTTCCAGCAGCGCGGACGCGGGGTCGCCCTGATAGGAGGCGCCGATCTTGTCGACCTCGTCGAGCATGATGATGGGGTTCTGCGATTCGACTTCCTTGATCGCCTGGATGAACTTGCCGGGCATGGCGCCGATATAGGTGCGGCGATGCCCCTTGATCTCGGCTTCGTCGCGCATGCCGCCGACGGAGAAGCGGTAGAACTTGCGTCCGAGGGCGCGCGCCACCGAGCGGCCGATGGAGGTCTTGCCGACGCCGGGCGGGCCTACCAGCAGCAGGATGGAGCCGGCGACCTCGCCTTTCAGGGCGCCGACGGCGAGAAATTCGATGATGCGTTCCTTGACGTCGTCGAGACCGTCGTGATCCTGGTCGAGGATCTTGCGGGCGCGCACCAGTTCCAGCTTGTCGCGGGTGTATTTTCCCCAGGGCAGATGGGTCAGCCACTCCAGATAGTTGCGGGTGACGGTGTATTCCGGCGAGCCGTGTTCGAGGCCGGAGAGCTTGTCCATTTCCTCGCCGATCTTCTTGGCGGCGTGCGGCGGGAGTTTCAGCTTCTTGATGCGGCCCTGGTAGAGGTCGAGGTCGGCGGTGCGGTCATCCTTGGCGATGCCGAGTTCCTTCTGGATGGCCTTGAGTTGCTCGCGCAGGAAGAACTCGCGCTGCTGCGCGGTCATCTTCTCCTCGACCTTCTCCTGGATCCGGCTTTGCAGCTTGGCGACTTCCAGTTCCTTCTTGATCAGGAGCAGCACCTTCTGCATGCGCTTGCGCAGGTTCAGCGCCTCCAGCACCTCCTGGAGCTTTTCCTTGGGCGCGGTGGTCAGGCTGGCGGCAAAGTCGGCGAGCAGGGAGGGTTCGTTGGGGGAGAAGCGGTTGAGAAAGAACTTCAGCTCTTCCGAGTACAAGGGGTTGAGCGGCAGCAATTCCTTGATGGCGTTGATGATGGCCAGGGCATAAGCCTTGATTTCCTCGCCATTGCTGGCGTGCCGGGCCTCGGGCGGGTATTCGACGCGGGCGTAGTACGGCGGCTTGCCCGACATCCATTCGACCACGCGGAAGCGGGTGATGCCTTCGGCGATGAACTGGATCTTGCCGTCCGAGCGCATCGGATGATGCATGCGCACCAGCGTGCCGGTGGCGTAAAAGTCGTCCGGCCGCGCGTCGTCGGAGACCTCGCCGTGGACCAGCACCAGACCGACCAGATGATGGCCGACTTCGCCGATCTTCTTCACGGTCTCCATCCACGGCCCCTCGTTCATGATCAGGGGCAGGGTCTGTGCCGGGAAGAACGGCTTTTCCGTCAGTGGCAGGATGTACAGCGTTGCCGGCAGGGTCTGCGCCGGGAGATTGCGCGTCCCCCCCTCTTCGCCCGGGTTGATGAGTTCGCCTTCTATGGTCTGGTCTGGGTCGGTCATGCGCGCATTGTGCAGTTAAGCGTCCCTATTGGGTAAGGCCAATGTGCGTGGATTCAAGACGCGCCCTGAGCGCGCGTCGTCAAGAACGGCGGAGTTACAGCAGCCCCTCCTTGGAAACCCCTTTTCGCCTCAGGATGCGACGCAAGGCCTGCAGCGCCTCGACCTGGATCTGGCGG
Source organism: uncultured Thiobacillus sp. (assembly GCA_964581195.1). GTDB lineage: Bacteria > Pseudomonadota > Gammaproteobacteria > Burkholderiales > Thiobacillaceae > PFJX01. Next base: position 2,735 of record CAZONS010000286.1, read on the forward strand.
ACGCGCTCGCGGGTGACGCCGAGATGCTCGGCCAGTTGTTCGAGGGTGGAAACGTCCTGGTTGTTGAGACCGAAGCGACATTCGATCACCCAGCGCTGCTTCTCGCTCAGTTCGGTCATCCATTCGTGGACATAGTGCTCGATCTCCGCGATCTGCAGCATGTCTTCGGGCTTTTCCGAATGCTCGTCCGCGATCGATTCGCCGATCGACAGTGTCGGGTCGATATCCAGCGGCGCGTCGAGGGAAGCCACGCGGTCGTTCAGGGCGAGCATGCGGCGCACGTCCTCCACCGGCTTGCCGGTCAGAACGGCGATCTCCTCGGGGCCGGCCTCCGGCATGCCGTGGGTCTCCAGATGCCTTTGCGCGCGCAGGTAGATGTTGAGTTCCTTGATGACGTGCACCGGCAGACGAATGGTGCGCGACTGGTTCATGATGGCCCGCTCGATGTTCTGCCGGATCCACCAGGTGGCGTAGGTGGAGAAGCGGAAGCCCCGTTCCGGCTCGAACTTTTCCAGGGCGTGCATCAGCCCGAGATTGCCCTCCTCGATCAGGTCGAGCAGCGTCAGGCCGCGATTGAGGTAGTGCTTGGCGATGTTCACCACCAGGCGCAGGTTGTGCTCGATCATCTTCTGCCGCGCGGCGAAATCCCCCTCGCGGGCACGCGTCGACAGGGACCGCTCCTGCTCCGCGGTCAGCAACCCCTCGCGACCGATTTCATTGAGATAGAGCTGGGTGACATCGGGGAGATCGTCATATTCGTTCTGGACCTCGGCCGGCATGGGCGGCACGACACAGTCTTCCCCGTTCTCCTGAATATCGGGTTCCGCTTCGGAATCACGCTCATCGTGCATCTTTTCTCCTGTCGGATGTGCCCACCCATGTGATCGGGAGGCGGCTAACCGGCATTGGGAAGGTAAATCAGTGGGTCCACGGGCCTGCCTTGCTCGCGAATCTCGAAGTGAAGCTTAACCCGTTCCGCGTCGGTATCGCCAACTTCCCCGACGACCTGCCCCCGGATGACGTTGTCTCCTTCCCCGACGAGAATGCGCGCGTTGTGCGCGTAAGCTGAAAGCAGGGTTTTCCCGTGCCGAATAATGATGAGTTTTCCATAGCCTCGCAAGCCTGATCCGGCATAGACGACGCGCCCGGATGCCGCCGCCAGCACCGGTTTTCCGGGTGTTCCGGCGATATCGATGCCCTTGCTGAGCCCCTCCCCGAAACGCGCAAGGATCGCGCCCCGCAGGGGCCAGGACCAGGTATCCGGCGGCGCATCGTCGGAGATGACCGGCGCGACGGGCACGGTCGGCTCGGGCGCGCTGACGAGGCTGACCTGACGAACCGGGGCGGGGGTCGCAACGGGCTGGGACAGCGGTTTGACCGTCACCGCCGGCGGTGGCGGCATTACGCGCGTGACCACGACGGGTGGCGGCGGGATGACGCGCAGGACATCGCCGGCGCGGATGCGGTCCGGATCGGCGATCCGGTTCCACGCCGCCAGATCGAGGACATCCCGCCCCTGCTCGAAGGCGATCTTGTAGAGGGTATCGCCGGATTGAATCCGGTAATGACCAGGCGCGACCGGCGGCGGGAGAACCGGTTTCTCCCGCGCGACCGGCGCGCGCTCGCGGACCGGCGCAGGATGCTGGGTAGCGGCACAGCCGGCCAGTGCGATCACCAGCAGACTGGCTGCCAGCCTGATCAGCTCACGCCCTCCAGCAGGGGGACGAATTTCACTGCCTCCAGGATGCGTTCGCTGTAGCCACCCTCGGCAAGGGCGTCCACCACCACCAGATGCTGCGATTCGCCGGCGCCCACGGGCGCCACCAGGCGACCACCGGGTTTGAGCTGGTGTTTCAGTTCTTCCGGGATGTAGGGCATGGCGGCGGCGACCACGATGGCGTCGAAAGGCGCCGCCTCCTTGAAGCCATGGCTGCCGTCGGCGTTCTTCATCAGCACATTGTTGATGCGCAGGCCGCGCAGCGTCAGGCGCGCGCGGCCAACCAGGCGGGCGATGCGCTCGATGCTGACCACTTCCTTCGCCAGTTTCGACAGCACGGCCGCCTGGTAGCCGCAACCGCCGCCGATTTCCAGCACGCGTTCCAGGATGCGCCCCTGGCAGGCGAGTTCGCAGGAACGCGCGACGGTATAGGGGCTGGAGATTGTCTGGCCCTGACCGATGGGCAGCGGCGTGTC
>CAZONS010000287.1:0-4908 GCA_964581195.1 uncultured Thiobacillus sp.
GGCGGGAATTTCGTCGAACAGGGCGTCCAGGGTCGGCGCGCCGATGCTTTCCAGCATGGCGGCGATATCGGCTTCAGTATGTGGAATGAAGGGCATCTAGATTCGCGGTATTCAGTGCTCGGTCGGCGGTCAGGTCAGCGTCATCCGCCGGGCGGGCACGTGGATCAATGGGCTTCGGACTCGACGTGAGCGGCATAGGCCGCGGCATCCATCAGACCATCGAGATCGGCGACATTGGCGGGCTGCAACCTGAACATCCAGGCGGCATAGGGATCCTGATTGATCGACTCCGGCGCCCCTTCCAGGTCGATGTTGGCCGCGAGAACCTCCCCGGCGATGGGCGAATAGACGTCCGACGCGGCCTTCACCGATTCCACCACGGCGCACTCCTCGCCGGCGGCAAGCCGACGCCCAACCGTGGGGTTTTCCACGAACACCATGTCGCCGAGCAATTCCTGGGCATGATGGGTGATGCCAACAGTGGCGCTGCCGTCGGCTTCGACGCGAACCCACTCGTGGGATGGGGTGTATTTCAGATCAGCGGGGATGGACATGTCGTTCTTCCTGAGTACAAGTTCAAGTTCAAACCAGCGCGCGACCATTGCGCACAAAAGGGTATTTCACCACGGCCGCGCGCATGCGCTTGCCGCGAATGTCGACTTCGACCGTATCGCCGAGCGCGACTCCGACGGGTACCCGCGCAAGCGCGATGGATCCGTTGAGTGTGGGCGAGTAGCTGCCACTGGTGATTTCGCCCTCGCCAGCGGCGGTAAAGACGGACTGATGCGACCGCAGCACGCCACGATCGAGCAGTTTCAGGCCGACCATCTGGCGGTTGCGGGGCAGGACCTGCAAGGCGTGCTTGCCGATGAATTCGCGCTCTCCGGACAGGTCGACCGTCCAGGCGAGACCGGAATCGAACGGCGTGACGCTTTCATCCATGTCCTGACCGTACAGGTTCATGCCCGCTTCCAGACGCAAGGTATCACGCGCGCCCAGACCACAGGGCTTCACACCGGCATCCAGCAGGGCCTGCCAGAAATAGGGCGCCGCCTTGTTGGGCAGCATGATCTCGAAACCATCCTCGCCGGTATAACCGGTACGGGCCACGAACATCTCACCCACCACCACGGCATGAAAGGGCTTCATCGCTTCCGCCAATTCACGCGTGCCAGGCATGGCCAGCCAGAGCTTGCTCGCCGCTTGGGGCCCCTGCACGGCCACCATCGCCAGATCACGGCGCGGCGTGATGACGAGATTGGGCGCCAGAGCCTTGCGCTGCGCATCCATCCAGGCCAGATCCTTCTCGGCGCAGCCGGCATTGACCACCAGACGGAACCAGGATTCGCTCATGAAATAGACGATGAGGTCATCCACCACGCCACCTCCCTCGTGCAGCATGCAGGTATAGAGGGCGCGTCCGGTGGTTTGCAGTTTATCGATGCTGTTGGCGATCAGAACGCGCAGGAACGCGCGCGCGCCCTCACCCTTGATGTCGACTGGCAGCATGTGCGAGACATCGAACATGCCGGCATCACGTCGAACGATGTGATGCTCGTCGAGTTGGGAGCCATAGTGAATGGGCATTTCCCAACCCGAGAAATCCACCAGCTTGGCATTGGCTTCATGATGTTTGGCGTTAAGCGGCGTCTGCTTGAGCATGGGTCTGTCCTTGTATCTCTTCAGCGTAATAGGAACTGCGCACCAGGGGGCCGGCCTTGACCCAGGAGAAGCCGAGTGCGCGACCAATGGCCTCATATTCGCTGAATTCGTCGGGATGCGGATAGCGCCGCACCGGCAGATTGTGGGGTGTGGGCCGCAGATACTGGCCGATCGACAGACGTTGAACGCCGACGCCACGCAGGTCATGCAGGACCGAGAGCACTTCCTCGCGGGTTTCACCGAGACCCAACATCAACGCCGATTTGGCTTCGACGTGAGGCAGCTTCGCGGCCAGTTCGAGCAGGCGCAAGGATCGCTCATATTTCGCGCCCTTGCGCGCTTCGGGGTAGAGACGCGGAATTGTCTCGATGTTGTGGCCCCAGACGAGATCACGGCGCGCATGGGTCGGTAGGGCCGCCAGGGTACGCGAGAACAGTTCCGTCGCCGCATCCTGGCTTTTTCGGAAATCGGGAGTGAGAAACTCGACCCCCATGTCGGGTCGCAGCCTGCGCAATTCGGTGAGGCTATCGGCGAAGGCAAAGGCACCATCATCGGCGAGGTCATCCCGATTCACCGAGGTGAGCACGACAAAGGACAGCCCCATCTGCATCGCGGCCTCGGCCACGCGAGCGGGCTCACCATCATCACGCCAGGTGGGCTTGCCGGTCTTGACCGAGCAGAAACCGCAGGCGCGGGTGCAGACATCGCCCAGCAGCATGAAGGTGGCGGTGCCGCGACTCCAGCATTCGCCACGATTGGGGCAACGCGCCTCCTCACAGACCGAGTGCAGCTTATGCTGATGCAGCGCGCGCGCGGTGTGTGGGTAGGCGGCGTCGCGTCCCAGATTCTGGCGAATCCAGATCGGCATGCGCGAAACATTTTGGATCATCTGCAATACGGGCTCCGGATACTCAAAGCAAGCAACGGCAAGTGGGAACCGCGTCACATGACCTGGCGTGGCGAACGGCGTACCCATCAGCTATCACCCCTCTGTCCTGGCACCTGAGAGATTTGCCCCATCGGTGGTCGTGGGCCAAATGGCACCAACGACACTCTCCAGAGTTGCCCATATTCCGTGGTCCTTTTACCTGAGCGATTGCGGGTGAGTTGCGCCTTCGGCGGTCCTGCTGCGGACTCTCTCCCACGGAAACGATGGCGGTCGTGACTATACCCGAGCGCCCTGAACTCGGACAGCCACTTATCGCCTGTCACCCCCGGGTGGCATCAGACGATTTTCCACCGCAAACACGGCCGCTTCGACACGCGACGAGAGGTTGAGCTTGGCCAACACGTGACGCACATGCAGCTTGACCGTGTCATAACTGATGTCGAGCTGTCGCGCGATGGCCTTGTTGCTCTCTCCCCGCCCCAGATGAGTGAGAATTTCCCGCTCGCGCTGCGTCAGGGTATCGAGCAACGATGTGGCGCTCGTACCCTTGTTGTCCAGCAGCCGCACGAGTTTGGCGGTCATGCCTGGCGCCACCACGGTCTCGCCACGCGCCGCGCGCTCGATGGCGTCCACCACCTCATCCGGTTCCATGCTCTTGAGCAGGTAGCCATTGGCGCCACTGCGCAGGGCGCGGGCCAAATCTTCCTCGGCCTCGCTGACGGTGAGTATCAATACGGGCAAGGTGAAACCTTCGCTCCTGAGCTCTTGCATCACCGTGATACCGTCGGTACCGCCAATGTTGAGGTCGAGCAGAAGGACATGCGGCGTATGCGTGTGGAGCAGATCCGCGACGGCGGTGGGGTCGCCGGTGATGTCCGCGACCTTGATCGCGCCCTCGCGCTCAAGCAGTTCCGCCAGTCCCTTGCGAAAAAGCGTGTGGTCATCGACGAGCACGATACTCAGCTGACTCATGCCTGCTCCTCAACTCCGTGGTGCGACGGGAACACCAGGCGAACGATGGTTCCTCCCGCCGCGCGGCTTTCGATGGAGAGCTTGCCGTTCAGCTTGGCGGCACGCTCGCGCATGATGGTCAACCCGAAACTCTTGCCCATGCTGGAAGCTCCTCCACCACGCAAGCCAACGCCGTCATCCGCCACGTTCACCACATATTCGTTTTCATGCAGATCCAGGGTGACCACCACGTGGCGGGCGCGAGCATGTTTACAGATGTTGTAGAGAGCCTCCTGAATGATATGAAACACCTGGATCTCCTCTTCCGGAGTCAGTACGACATCCTGTGCCACATTGAGGAAGTCGACGTCGGCATTCGCCTTCTTGCGAAAACTCTCCACCATTTCCTGCAGCGCCGGGACCAGTCCACGGGGATCGATGCGATCGCGGAATTGCGTGATCAGATTGCGCAACTCCGAGTAGGCCAGGTCGACAGCCTCTTCGACATCCCCCAGGTAGCGATTTGCCCGGTCCGGATCATTGTCGCTCAGCGCCTCGTTCAGCACGGTGAGGCGCATCTTGGCATAGGCGAGCGTCTGCGCGAGGGAGTCGTGAATCTGGTTGGCAAGCATGGTGCGTTCATTCGTCAGCGAAATGCGCATGTTCTCTCGAGTCAGGCGGGCATTCTCCAGTGCCATGCCGAGATGTTCGCTGATGGAGTTGAACAGGTAGCGGATGTCTTCGGATAAGGGCTGGGGCTCTTCCATGAACAGGTTGTAGACCCCGAGCACCTTGCCCTTGTGCCGCAAGGGAACCGCGTAGACCGTATTGCACTGCAGGGACGTGTAGATATGACGAACCTGCTTCTGGCAGACCTGAAGCACACTGTCGTATTGGGTCGAATGCGTCAGCGTAGCCTGACCGCATATCCCGCATTCAAGGGGCACGTAGCGCTCCCGTTCAAGCAACGCCGGACTAAGGCCGGTCGAGCCGATCATGCGCAGATGCTCGCCATCGGCCGTCAATACGCGGACGGCACCCGCTCTCGCCCTGGAAATGCGCACCATGATTTCGAGGAAGCGCAGCAGCATCTGATCCGTGTTGGCATCCGAGCTCATGCTGCTGGCGATTTCAGCCAGCACCTCGATGACCGGTAGACGGTCGCCCGGGTTCAGGGCCGTCGGTTCGGCGTGAACCGTAGTCTTGATGCTATCGGACGGGATGGTGTGAGTAGTCACTGAATATGACCCGAAGCAAATCGGGCGATGGTAGAGACAGTGGAGCCATAGAGCAATGCCCGGGAGCATCAGGGCAACGGAATGACAGGTCAAGACGGACGAGTGTCAGACCTTCAAAGCAAAAACCCCCGACGAGCGGGGGTTTTTGGGTATGGGGAGTCTGGCGAT
>CAZONS010000288.1:0-4905 GCA_964581195.1 uncultured Thiobacillus sp.
CGGCGCAGTCTGACCGCCGCGGCCAACGCCGCCGGCAGTGCCGGCAGCGCGGCGGTGGTCTTCCAGGACGCGAACGCCGCGCGCGCGGAACTGCGCCTGCTCGAAGCCTACCCGGAGATCAAGGCCGCCGCGCTGTATACGCATGAAGGCGCCCGCCTCGCCAGCTATGGCGACGCCAGCCTGTCACCGGACAGGCTGCGGGAGCCCCTGCCAGTCAACGAAGACATCCTGCCGCTGGCCGACACGGCCATCCTCCACCTGCCCATCCTGGTCGACGATGCCCCGGTCGGCACGGTCTACGTGCAGGCCCGGCTCGACACCTATTGGCAGACCTATCTCAGTTCGGTCGCCATCACCTTCATGGTCGCGATCAGCGCCGGTCTGCTGGCGTTGATACTCGCCATGCGCTTCCTGACCCGCATCATCCAGCCGGTCCGCATGTTGGCGGAAGCGGCCAGCGACGCGCGCCTGCGGCAGGACTTCAGCCCCAGGAGAATCCCCGCCGCGGACAACGAGATCGGCGATCTGGTGCACAACTTCAATGACCTGCTCGCGGAAGTCGAAGCGGGCAGGAAAGCACAGCAACTTCAGCAAGTGGTGCTGGAACAGCAGGTCGCGGAACGCACGGCCGAACTGCTGGCCGCCAAGGAAGCCGCGGATGCCGCCAATGCCGCCAAGTCGCGATTCCTCGCCGCCGCCAGCCACGACCTGCGCCAACCCATCCATGCCATGCGCCTGTTCCAGGACGCCCTGGCGGCCACGCCGCTGGATGGCGAACAGCGTCGCATCAACGACTATCTGACCCTGTCGACACGCAACCTGGCCGAGATCCTGAATACCCTGCTCGATGTCTCGCGCCTGGATGGCTGCACCGTGATTCCCCACCCCGGCATCGTTCCGGCCTATGACCTGTTGCGCAAGATCGAGGCCGAGTTCGCCCCCCTGGCCCTGGCGAAAGGGCTGCGCTTCCAGTTCTTCTTTCCTCGCCACGAATTGATGCTGTACACGGATGCGCACCTGCTCTACAGCCTGCTGCGCAACTTCATCGACAACGCGATCAAGTACACCGATCGCGGCGGCGTGCTGATCGGTCTGCGCCGCCGGCGCGACAGCGTGCTCATCCAGGTCTGGGACACCGGCATCGGCATCGCGCCGGAGCACGTCGACGCGGTATTCGAGGAGTATTTCCAGGTCGACAACCCACAGCGCGACCGGACCAAGGGCCTGGGCCTGGGTCTGGTCATCGCCAAGCGCGTCGAGGGCATACTCGGCACCCGAATCGGCTGCCGCTCCCGCCTGGGCAAGGGCTCCAAATTCGAGGTCAGCGTGCCACTGGCCCCGGAGCCGAAGGAGGAGGCGCCCTCTCCGACCGCGCGGCCACGGGCGGAAGACGAACCTCCCGCCGCGAGCGCGGTCAGGCATGTCGCCGTCATCGAGGACGATGCGATGGCCTCGAAAGCGCTCGAACTCTCGCTCGGAGCCCACGGCGTCGAGGTCAGCCTGTTCGCCAGCGCGGAAGAGGCCCTCTCCAGTCACCTCATCGAACGCGTGGATGTCTATCTCGTGGACTATCGGCTACCGGGCCTGAACGGCATTCAGTTGCTCGGCCAGATCGAGAACCGGGTCGGACGTCCGGTCAAGGCCCTTTTGTTGACCGGCGAAACGCATATCGAAGACACCCCGGCCGCTCTCGTTCCACGCTGGAAGCTGTTGTCCAAGCCGATCGACTCGGCCACCCTGATGCGGGAGATCACGGCGCGATACGACGCGCATTGAAGCGTCACCGGAGTCGGGGACTGGCGTCGCCGTCGGCCCCTGAGCGGGCCGGATCCAAGCGAGGCCGAATCCCCACGCGCCAGGAGCCTGTCGGACTTTGGAATCTCCGGCTGCAAATCGACCGCGCCGGCCCCGGAAGTGTTGCGGGACATCGAAGCCATTCATCTCGATATCCCCAGCCCCGCGCCCCGCTCTCCCGGCGGCAGGCGCATGCTGAAACGGACAAGTCCACCTTGCGCGGTCGCCGCGACCGTGCCACCGTGGGCTTCGACGATGGAGCGGACGATGGCCAGACCCAGGCCCGCCCCCTCGCCCCCCTGACGGCGCGCCGGGTCGACGCTATAGAACCGATCGAACAGGCGCGGCAGATGCTCGGCGGCGATCTCGCCCGGGTTCTCGATGCACACCACACGTTCGCCCCGTCCGCTTTCCAGGCGGATCGCCACAACGCCGCCCGCCGCGCAATGGCGGATGGCATTCGACAGCAGATTGGACAGAGCGCGCCGCAACATCAGGCGATCGCCCACCACGGTCGCCTCCCCCTCGAGAAGCAGATGGATGTCCTTTTCATCGGCGACGATGCCGTGAAATTCGATGAGTGCGCGTGCCTCGCGCGCCAGATCCACAGCCTCGCGGGTGGGAACGAGCAGCCGGTTGTCCGCCTTCGCCAGGAACAGCATGTCCGCGATCATCCGCGCCAGACGCTCATATTCCTCGGCGCTGGATTGCAGCGCCTCACGGTATTCCTCCGCGCCGCGGGCGCGGCCGAGCGTGACCTGGGCCTGGGTCAGCAGATTGGACACCGGCGTGCGCAGTTCGTGGGCAATGTCCGCGGAGAACGCCGACAGCCGCTGGAAAGACGCCTCCAGCCGCTCCAGCATGGCGTTGAACGACGCGATCAGTGGTTGCAATTCCGCCGGCTGGCCCGCCGTCGGCAGCCGGCTGGCCAGATGCTCGGCGGAAATGCCGGCCGCCAGATCCGTGACCCGATGCAAGGGCGCGAGACCGCGCCGGGTGGCCACCCAGCCCAGCAGCGCGGTCGCCAGCGCGGCGAGCGCCATGGCGACCGCCAGCTGTTCGTGAAAGCGCGCCATGAATACCTCGTGATGCTGGATGTCCAGCGCCACCGCCACGCGCAGCGCCTCGCCATTGCCCGCGCGCGGGGACGCCACCAAGCCGCGATAGTCGTGGCCGTCCTGACGCCATTGCCGCAGCCCATCGTCGAGACAGCGCATCGCCGCCGGGGGGAGGCCGTCGCACCCCGCCTGGCGCAGCAAGACTTGGGGAAAGCCGGCGCCGGAAGTGGCGAACCAGATCCGTTCACGCGCATCGACCACCGCGACGGCGAGACCGTGGTGGCCGACCAGGGCGTCATCGAGCCTTTGCGGCAGGTCGTCGAACGCCTGGCGGTCGCCCACCCGTGTCAGCATGCGGCTGACGAGTTCAAGATGGCCCCGCAGCTCGTGGCGGTCGGTTTCCACGAAATGCCGCTCGACCGCCCGCGACAGGAAGGCGCCGGTGGCCAGCAGCACGGCGGCGGCGGCCGCCGCGAAGAGCAGGCTGATGCGAGAGGTCAGGGAAAAGGATTTCACCGCGCCTCGTCTTCCCCGGCCGCCTCCAGCACATACCCCATGCCGCGCACGGTATGGATCAGCCTGGGTTCGAAATCCTCGTCCACCTTGCCGCGCAGACGGCGCACGGCGACATCGATGACGTTGGTGTCGGAATCGAAATTCATGTCCCAGACCTGGGAGGCGATCAACGAGCGCGGCAGCACCTCGCCGGCGCGGCGCATGAACAGTTCCAGCAAGGCGAACTCCTTGGCGGTCAAATCGATCCGGTGACCGCCGCGCGCGACCCGGCGGCGCAACAGATCGAGTTCCAGATCGGCGACCTTGAGCACGGTCGGCTCCAGCGCGCCCCGCCTCCGGCGCAGCAGGGTGCGCGCACGGGCGAGCAGTTCGGCGAAGGCGAACGGCTTGACCAGATAATCATCGGCGCCCAGTTCCAGGCCCTTGACCCGGTCTTCCACCTGATCGCGCGCGGTCAGATAGAGCACCGGCGTTTCCACCCCGGCCCGGCGCAGGCCATCCAGCACCTGCCAGCCGTCGATCCCGGGCAACATCACGTCGAGGATCAGGAGGTCATAGCTGCCGGATCTGGCAAGTTCCAACCCCTCCCAGCCGTCACGGGCGAGGTCCGCGACGAAGCCTGCCTCGCCGAGGCCCTGCTTCAGGTAGTCGCCCGTCTTGGGTTCGTCTTCGACGATGAGGATTTTCAAGCGCCAACCTCGTTTGAAAGCTGTAGCGACGGCATCCTTGCCGGCGCTACAGGTTCGGCCATGCTGCCACAGTCTGCGACTGTCCGGACATGACAGGTTTGTAATTTCCCCGTCAGCTTCGCGTCGATGCGGCTTGGGCAATATGCGGGGCATCGGCGTAGCGCCGCCACGGAGGACCACAATGACCCCACACCCACTCAAACTCCCGGCCCTCATGCTGGGTGTCGCCGTGCTCGGTGGCTGCGCGGCCTTCAGCCCGGATGGCGGCCTCGGCAAGGTGGCGGAGATCACCCGCGAACGCATGGCGATCGCGCCCGAGCCCACCCGCGCGGACCAGGATGCCGCCCGCGTGGCCGAGGAGGTGAAACGCCTGCTGGCGACCCCCCTGACCGCGGACAGCGCGGTCAGGATCGCCGTCCTCAACAATCGCGGCCTGCAGGCCAGCCTGGCGGGACTGGGCATCGCCGAGGCCGACCTGGTCCAGGCCGGCCGCATGCACAACCCCGGATTCAGCTTCGGCCGCCTGGCGGGCGGGGGCGAAGTGGAGTTCGAGCGGAAATTCATGTTCGACCTGATCGGCCTGCTCACCCTCTCCACCCGCGGCGAGATCGAACGCCGCCGCTTCGAGACCACCCAACTCGCCATCGCCAACGATGTCCTCGATCTGGCGCAAGCCACCCGCCAGGCCTGGTTCGAGGCGGTGGCGGCGCGCCAGGCCACGAAATATCAGGAAGCGGCCGGCGGCGCCGCCGAGGCCGCCGCCGATCTGGCGAAGCGCATGGCGGACGTGGGCAATTTCAGCAAGCTGCGTCTGCAACGCGAACAGTTGCTGCATGCCGAGATGGGCG
>CAZONS010000289.1:0-4898 GCA_964581195.1 uncultured Thiobacillus sp.
CGCTGGCGAAGGAAATCCTGTCCGGCCACTTCGCGCCCAAGGACGTCATCCGGGTCGACGCGGAGGATGGGCGGATCGTGTTCGAGCATGTGATCGAGGCGGAGGTCGCGTAGAGTTCCAGATCAGACTCGACTCCTCGAAAGGATCGCCCCATGCGTATCGTCGGCAACCCGAACCAGCAGGAATTCGCCGCCACCCCGGAAGAGGCTCTGGAGCGCGGCACCCGTCTGGATGCCATGACGCGGCTTCCGGGTATGCCCGACTTCCAGACCCACGGCGTCTTCCGTGGCAGTCACGCCTATTTCATGGCGATGGACGAAGAAAGATCCCGGCAATGCCAAGCCTGGTTCCAAGGCCATGCCAAACGACCTGATTGAGGTATGCCGAGGGCTACAAGCCCAGGGGGTCCGCTACATCCTGGTGGGCGGCCATGCCGTGCGCCTGAACGGCATCGTTCGCGCCACCGAGGACGTGGACATCCTGGTCCCCTTCGATGTCGCCAATGGCGCCCGACTGATCGAGGGCTTGTCCTTCCTCGAATCGGCGCGGGACATCGACCCCGTCTGGTTCAGTCGCGAAGCAAACGAACCCGACTTGGAAAACATACGGGTGGCTGACCGCATCGTTATCGACATCCTCTTTGCTGTGAATGGCGAAACCTTTGAGTCCTTGCAACCCCATGTCCGACTGGTGGAATTGGAAGGCGTCGCAATTCCAGTCCTCGACATCGACGGCCTGCTGAAAGCGAAAACCGACTACCGGGAAAAGGACGTGCTGGACAAGGCCATGCTGCGACGGTTGCAGGGCGGAGGCGAATAACCGGACGTGGATTAATCCGTGCTTCCCTGGATCAGGACGGGGTTAGCCCCCGCACCATCGAGATCAACGTTTTCAGCACACCACCCCGATCCTTGTCCCACTCGCGGCTGGATATGCGCATCAGCTTCCAGCCGCGTTGGGTAAGCACATTGGGGATGTGCACATGGTGTTCAAACACGGATTCGCTTGGCACGACTTCGTCGAACACGATGCCCAGCCGGTACTGCCGGGCATCGTCCGGGTCAACGATGGCAAGCGGGACTCGGAACTCCGATGTGCCGACGTCCAGTTCGCATTTCACGCCGTGTTCTTCCAGGGCCAAGGCCACCTGAGCGTTGAGCGGCAGCCAGGATTCGGGGAATGCTTCGTGTACCCCGCCGCGCCCAATCTCCAAGGCCCCGCCCAGCGATTGCAAGGTCTGTTCCGCCTGATTGCGTTGGCCGGCGGCCAGTTGGTGGGCAAACAGCAGGAAGCCTTTGAACAACCTCGGGCCATCGTGTTTGCTGCGAGCGACAGAGAGCATGTGCGGGTCGAAGGAGGACACGATGTGGATTTCCTTCTTTGCTCTGGATACCGCGACATTGAGTCGTCGTTCGCCGCCACGTTGCCCCAGGGGACCGAAACGGGCCGGCACGTAACGCTCCGTATTGCCATCCCGGCGTAACCGTTCGACGGGGGCGTGGCCCAGGGAGAACAGGATGATGTCGCGCTCGTCGCCTTGCACACTTTCCAGGTTTTTTACGAAGGGGCGATCATCGATGCGCGGGTTGGCGTTGGCGCGCCCCCAGCGTTCGGCAAAGTCGGGGTTGTCGCTCAGACGTTGGTCGATCTCGTCGAGGATGGCTCGGCGCTGCGTCAGGTTGAAGGTGACGATCCCCAGAGACGGTGTATCGGCACGGGTGAGCAGGCGATCCATCAGGTCCACCACGGCGCGGGCTTCCGGGGCGTTGGCGCCGTTGTCGTATTGGCCATCCGCTACGTCATGCCAGTGCACGGCTGCCGGGGCCAGGCGGCTGACCGTGGAGGGGATGGTATTGAGGGCGCCGCCATAAATGGCGTGGTTGGAGAAGGCGATCAATTCTTCATGCTGGCAGCGGTAGTGCCAGGCCAGCCCCATGCGCTGGGTTCGGTGGCGCGCCAGCACCAGCAGGGATTCTGCGTCGAACATCTCCCGCGCCTCGTTGCCGGTAGTGCCGGGGTCATCCTCCGCCTCGTCGCCTGCCTTGAAGAAGTTGCTGGGCGGCATCTGTCTTTCGTCCCCGGCGATGACGGCGCGTCGGGCACGCATCAGCACCGGCAGACCGTTCTCCACCGTGCATTGGGAGGCTTCATCGAAGATCACCAGATCGAAGACCGGGGAGCGCGGGAACAGCAGGGTGGCGGTTTCCGGCGATAGCAGCCAGACCGGCAGGACATCCAACAAGCCCTTGTCCCAGAAGCGCCGGGCGAAGCCGCGCAAGGGCAGGATGCTGCGTTGCTTCTTGGCCTCCTTCAGCATGGCCTCGCGGATCGCCTGTTCCGGGGTGCGCCGCGCGCCCTTTTCCGCCGACGCGGTGCGCAGCAAGGGCGTGTCGTCCTGGCGCGCGAGGATGTGCTGCACTGCCAGTCGGCGTGCGTCGTCATGCAGGCTGGCCAGTCGGGTCTCGTCGGCGCGCAGGGTGGTGCCGATTCCATGGTCGAGGGGCGCGAGATCACGCCCTTCCGCCTCGATGGCGGTGATGGCGGCGCGGACCCAGGTCTTGCGGACGCTGTCGGCCCAGGCTTCCGGCGTGTTGAGGTCGCGCCGGTCGGCGAGGTGGGGCGGGAAGATGCTGGCGGTGGCGGTCAGATTCCGCGCCGCCATCAGTTGGCGATCCGCGCCGATGAGACGGCTGGCGTCACGCCGCCAGGCCTCCGCCAAACCTGCGAGGGTGGACGCAGTCGGCAGGTCGGGGAGCCAGGGCAGGATGGCTTGCACCGGGACGGTAGCGGCAGCCAGGGTGTTGCCAGCCTGGGCGATGCCATGCAATTGGTCGATGCGTTGATCCCAGTCCGCCAGCAGGTTGGAGTTCCAGCGCGACGGCCAGGCATCCAAGGCCTGTAGCGCGGCGGCTTCCGCCCGTAGGACGGCCACGGCGGGGCGCAGGCTACGGGCGCGATGACGCCAGTCGATCCAGGCCTCGGCCTGGGCATCCCAATCTTGAAGGGTTTCTGGGTCGGGCGGTTTGCGCCATACCCCCAAGGCCTGCAATTCGGTACGGCAGGCAGCGATGGCGCGGGCCGGTTCGATGAGCGCCGTCGCGGCGACCAGCCAGGCATGCGCCTCGGCCACAGCGCCGGGACGTTGCATCCAGGCTAGGCCGTCCAGAAGCTGGTCGAGCGCCCGCCAGCCCTGGGCAGCCAGGCGACGGCTGTCGATACGGGCCAACAGCGTCGTGTCCACCGGGGCGGCGGCCATCTCCGGCCACTGGCTGGACAAGCTGGCGCGGAGAGTTTTCACTGCCTGCCACCAGGAGGGTTTCAGAAAGCGCAGCAGACTGCCCGCCAGGGTGCGCACCGTTGATAAGGCCTGTTCCAGCACCGGATCGACGGAAAATGCCACCGGGGCGGGAAACGCCTCAAGGGCGGCAGCCTGCTCCCGCCAGAACTTCACGCAGGGGAGCAAGGGTTCGAGCGCGCTCGGCTGGGTTGCCGCCACGGCGATCAGGCGGGTGAACAGCAGGGCGTGATACCGATCGCCACGTTGGGCGCGGGAGTCCAGCAGGGCATGCCAGGCCGTTTGGCTGTTTTCCACCTGGGTTCCTGTGAGTTCCCCGGTCAGCAGGTCGATAAAGGCTTCCAGACCTGGGGGGGTATCACGCCATTTGCGGGTGACCAGCGCCGCCGCCAGGGCCTTGCCGGAGGCTTCGACGCGGGCATGCACGCTTTCCTCCAAGGTCAGGCCGGCCTGAGCCAATCTGCCTTCATAGCTTGTGGCTGCATCACGGGCCGCGACCAGGGCGGCCATGAAGGCGCGCGCCTGTTCGTTGTCGAATCCGGCCAGGTCGGCGCGGGGCGTAGAGCTGGTCAAGGCGGAGGTCGGCGCGCGCCAGGGGGAGCCCAGACGCCATAGCTCGGCGTGGGGAAACAGGCCCGCGATGCGGGTGGCCAGGTCTGTGAGGCGGCTGGGCGGCAGGTCCGCCAGGGCATCCAGCTTGCAGCAGTCCGCCACCATCAATCCGGCGGCATAGGTGTGCAAGCGCCCCAGAGGCAGGGAAAAATCCGTGGCGGCCTCGCTATGGCTGCCGGGTAGGACGGCGGTCAGATCGGCGCGTTGGCGCAGGCGCTGCATCAAGCCTTCCAGTTCCGCCGCGACGGTTTGCCGTTGCGCCCCGGCGTCGGTATGGATCGGGCTGTCTTCCAGGCGCATGGCCACCTGGCCATATAGGAGGCGGCGGTCATCCTGGACATCGTGCACCACGGCGAGCAGGTGGCGTAGACCCACGCCTTCGAGTCGTTGCGCCACCACATCCAGCGCGGCGCGTTTTTCGCACACCACCGCCACCTTCTCGCCCCGCGCCAGGGCATCCGCCACCAGATTGACGATAACCTGGCTCTTCCCGGTACCGGGCGGGCCATCCACCACCAGGGCGGGCGCGTGGCGGGCCTGCTCCAGCACCGCGTGCTGCACCGGGTCGGCGTAGAGCACGGGCTGGATCGCGACAGCCGGGGCCGTCGCCACCGGGGCGGCGGGGGATGCGAATCCCTGGCGCAGTTCCAGGGGCAGCACCTCCCGCGCGCTGGACAGCAGTTCGATGGGGTGGGCGCCCTTGTCGATCGCGGCCAGCAGGTCGTCGTAGTCCTGCAATAGATCGGAGCTGGATTGCGGGAACAAGCCCAATACCGCGCATTCCTCGATTTCCAGCCGGTCATCGCGCCAGCCGGAGAGTTCTTCGCGCCGGTCGGCGAACGGCAGCAGCTTGTCCAGGCTGCCGATGGCGCCTAGGCCGAGCAGGGCCAATGCCCCCAGCAAGGCTTCAGGCCCGGCGGCGGCCAGTTCATCGGCCTTTTCCGCCAGTTCATCCGGGTAGCCATAGCCCTTGCGGTGAAAGATCAGGCGC
>CAZONS010000290.1:0-4890 GCA_964581195.1 uncultured Thiobacillus sp.
CATCCTCGGTCGGCGGCTCGCCCGGACGCATCATGCGATAGATGGCGACACGCGCGGTCCACTGGTCGACGGTTTCATCCGAACGCAGCGTCTGGGAGATGAAGGGGCCATGATCGAGTTCATTGGTGAACAGGGTCTCGAACTGGCTCAGCTTGGCTTCCGACAGGGTCGCCATCAACTCCTCGGTGATCTCGTCGTTGGCGCGGGCCAGCAGCTCGCCGGTTTCCTCGTCGATGAGATTCTTCGCAAGCACGCGACCGAGGATGAACTCATTGTCGACCATCACCTTCTTGACGCCGGCTTCCTCGAGCTGCTTGATGTGGCGCGCGGTCACGCGCTTGTCCTTGGCGACGATGACGGTGCCGTCCTTGGCCACGATGTCGAACTTCGCGGTCTCACCCTTGAGTCGCTCCGGCACCAGGGCCATTTCCAGGCCCTTCTTGGTGACGTGGAAGGTATCCCGTTCGAAGAACATGTCGAGTATCTGCTCGCTGTTGTAGCCGAGAGATTTCAACAGGATGGTGACCGGCATCTTGCGACGGCGGTCGACACGGAAGTACACGAAGTCCTTGGGATCGAACTCGAAGTCCAGCCAGGACCCGCGGTAGGGAATGATCCGCGCCGAGAACAGCAGTTTGCCGGAGGAATGCGTCTTGCCCCGGTCATGCTCGAAAAACACGCCCGGCGAACGATGCAGCTGCGACACGATGACACGCTCGGTGCCATTGATGACGAAAGAGCCATTCGGGGTCATCAGCGGCATTTCGCCCATGTAGACCTCCTGCTCCTTCACTTCCTTGATCTTCTCCTTGGTGCTTTCGCGATCGAGGATCACCAGGCGAACACGCGCGCGCACGCTGGCCGCATAGGTCAGGCCGCGCTGCTGGCACTCAACGATGTCGAACACCGGGGTACCGAGGGTATAACTGACATATTCCAGTCGGGCGTGGCCGGAATGCGCGACGATCGGGAATATCGATGTGAAGGCCGCTTCCAGACCGACGTTCTG
This sequence comes from uncultured Thiobacillus sp., assembly GCA_964581195.1. Lineage (GTDB taxonomy): Bacteria > Pseudomonadota > Gammaproteobacteria > Burkholderiales > Thiobacillaceae > PFJX01. Next base: position 1,010 of record CAZONS010000290.1, read on the forward strand.
GCGCGCCTCCATCGGAACGCCTTCCTGAATGAAGGCACGGAACGACTCGATCTGTGTGGTCAGCAGATAGGGCACCGGCTGCACGCTCACGCGTTTGGCGAAGCTTTTGCGAAGGCGTTTTTTCTCGGCGAATGTATAGCTCATTTGGACTCCGTCTCCAGGGGACAGGGATCAGGTATCAGAAATCGAAACGTATCCGACTCAATTTCTGGCAGCTGATTCCTGAAACGGTATTAAAAAAACGCGAAAAGGCTGGCGGCGCAATGCCACCAGCCCGGTCCCGGGAAAACCCCGAAATGCACTGTATTACTTGATCTCGGCGGTCGCGCCCGCTTCGGTCAACTGCTTCAGGATGTCGTCGGCCTCGGCCTTGGGCACGCCTTCCTTGACAGGCTTGGGAGCGCCGTCCACCAGATCCTTGGCTTCCTTCAGGCCCAGGCCGGTGATCGCGCGCACGACCTTGATGACGTTGACCTTCTGAGCGCCGGCGGCGGTCAGGATCACGTCGAACTCGGTCTTCTCCTCGGCGACGGGAGCGGCGGCACCGCCACCACCACCCGCGCCGACCGCGAAGGAAGCGGCGGAAACGCCGAACTTCTCTTCGAACGCCTTCACCAGGTCGTTCAGTTCCATCACCGTCATGGCGCCAACGGCTTCCAGGATGTCTTCTTTGCTAATAGCCATGTTTCAAACTCCTAAGTCGATAGTCTTACAGAATGTGGTCGTAGCGCGTCGTTCAGGCGACGGCACCGGCTTCGGCTTCTTCACGCTGCTTTGCGAGCGCGGCCATGACGCCGGCAAAGCCGGACACCGGGGCCTGCATGACACCCAGCAACTTGGCCAGCAGTTCATCGCGGCTCGGAATGTTGGCCAGCGCTTGCACGCCCGCCGCATCCAGTACCTTGCCGGCGTAGGAACCCGCCTTCAGAATCAGCTTGTCATTGGTCTTGGCGAAATCGTTCAGAACCTTCGCGGCGGCGACAGGATCGGCGGAAATGCTGTAGATCAGCGGTCCGACCATGTGCGCGGAAAGCTCGGCGAACGGGGTATCCGCCACGGCACGGCGCACCAGGGTGTTCTTCAGCACGCGCAAATAGACGCCGGATTCACGGGCCTTCTTGCGCAGCAGGGTCAGGTTCACCACCTGGACACCACGGTACTCGGCCACGACAATGGTCTGCGCGGCGGCAACTTGCGCTGCCACCTCAGCCACTACGGCCTTTTTGTCATCAAGATTAAGACTCATAAGGTCTCGTCTCCTTTCAAGTCCACACGCGGCGGATAGTCCGCCGCACCCACGGCGACCTGAGCAGGAGTCATGCCGACCGGGATCGACTGGTTATCCTGTTCGGGAGCACCGTCTGCGCAGGCCGAGAAATGTTTCTCTCGATTAAGCCTCCAGCTTGACAGCCTTTGGCGCCTGCGGTCTTTGACGATCCGCCGCCACACCCTCGCGGACGCGGCGGCAGCCCAAAGTTCCTTCACCACCGCGCACTGGCGGTGGCGCTGCATTCAATTACTGCGCAACCAGGCTGGCCTGATCGACGCGGACACCGATGCCCATGGTGCTGGACACCGACACCTTCTTCATATAGACGCCCTTGCTGGCAGCGGGCTTGGCCTTGTTCAGGGCCTCCAGCAGCGCGGCGAGGTTTTCACGCAGGGCTTCCGGCTCGAAGGAGGCGCGGCCGATGGTGGCGTGGATGATGCCGGCCTTGTCGGTACGGTACTGAACCTGACCCGCCTTGGCATTCTTCACCGCCTCGGCGACGTTCGGGGTCACGGTGCCGACCTTGGGGTTCGGCATCAGACCACGCGGGCCGAGAATCTGGCCAAGCTGACCCACCACACGCATCGCGTCGGGCGTGGCAATGACCATGTCGAAATCCATCTTGCCCGCTTTCACATCGGCGGCGAGATCCTCGAAGCCGACGATGTCGGCGCCGGCGGCCTTGGCCACCTCGGCGTTGGCGCCCTGCGCGAACACCGCCACACGCACGGTCTTGCCGATTCCGCGCGGCATCACCACCGAGCCACGAACCACCTGGTCGGATTTACGCGGATCGACACCCAGGTTCACGGCGGCGTCGATGGACTCGTCGAACTTGGCTGTGGCGGCTTCTTTCACCAGGGCCAGCGCTTCGTCAATGGGGTAGTTCTTGGTACGCTCGATCTTGGCCTTCAGGGCCTGAACACGTTTGGAAGCAGCCATCACACACCCTCCACGTTGAGACCCATGCTGCGCGCGCTGCCGGCGATCGTGCGCACGGCGGCGTCCATGTCGGCGGCGGTCAGATCAGGCATCTTGGTCGTGGCGATTTCTTCGAGCTGGGCGCGCGTGATCACACCGACCTTGTCGCTGTGCGGCTTGGCACTGCCCTTGGTGATACCCGCCGCCTTCTTGATCAGAATGGTCGCCGGGGGCGTCTTCATGATGAAGGTGAAAGACTTGTCGGCGTAGGCGGTGATCACCACGGGAATCGGCAGACCCGGCTCCAGACCCTGCGTCTGGGCGTTGAACGCCTTGCAGAATTCCATGATGTTCAGACCACGCTGGCCCAGGGCGGGACCGATGGGCGGCGAGGGGTTGGCTTTGCCCGCTGGCACTTGCAGCTTGACGTAGCCGATGATTTTCTTGGCCATTCAATGACTCCACTGAGTGAGTGATATCGCATCCGATCGTCGGACGCTCCTCTTGCCGGGCCCTCCCGGCGCATATCGGGGAGACGCGGATTACGCCTTCTCGATCTGGGAAAAATCCAGTTCCACCGGCGTCGCGCGACCAAAGATCGTGACCGAGACACGCAGTTTGTTCTTCTCGTAATTGACCTCTTCGACAGCTCCGTTGAAATCATTGAACGGGCCATCCACGACACGCACCACCTCGCCGATCTCGAAGGTGATCTTGTGCTTGGGCTTCTCCACGCCTTCCTGCATCTGCTGCATGATGGCCTGCACTTCCTTCTCGCTGATTGGCGCCGGCTTGTTCGCGGTGCCACCTACGAAGCCCGTGACCTTGGCGGTACTCTTGACCAAGTGCCAGGTGTCATCATCCATTTCCATCTGCACGAGGACATAGCCCGGAAAGAACTTGCGCTCGGTGGTCATCTTCTTGCCGCCCTTCATCTCGACGACTTCTTCCACCGGCACCATGATCTCGCCGAATTTTTCCTGCATTCCGGAACGCTCGACGCGCTCCTTCAGCGCGCGCATCACACTCTTCTCGAAGCCGGAATAGGCATGGACCACATACCACTGCATCGCCATTACTCGCCCCTGCCCATAAGATACTTCGTGATCGACAACAAGGCGCCATCAACCAGCCACAGGAACAGCGCCATGACGAACACGAACGCCACCACCACTCCGGTCATCTGCATGGTTTCCTTGCGCGTGGGCCACACCACCTTGCGCGCCTCGGTGACCGATTCCTGGCTGAAGACATAGAACCGCTGCCCAACGCTGGTATACCAGACGGCGACAACGGCCGCGCCCATACCCGCGAGAACGGAAAGAACACGCACCACTGTGGGGCTGTCCGCAAAAAAATAAAAACCGGCGATGCCGGCCGCCATCAGCAGGCCCGCAGCCAGTAGTTTGAGATTGTCAGCCATGAGGTGCGAATCAACTCCGACCGGCAAATACGCTGATTAAACGTACGTCGGACTGTTTTGTATGTGGCAGGCCAGGAGGGTCTCGAACCCCCAACCTTCGGTTTTGGAGACCGACGCTCTGCCAATTGAGCTACTGGCCTGTTGAAGCCTGCAACCAGCAATCGGCGGCTGGCGACACAAGCCGCCAGCCGCCGATCACAAGCTACCGGCGATTACTCGATGATCTTCGCAACCACGCCGGCGCCGACGGTACGGCCACCTTCACGG
>CAZONS010000291.1:0-4872 GCA_964581195.1 uncultured Thiobacillus sp.
CCAGGCCGAGACGCGTGGTCTGGAACACCGCTTCATAGGTCAGCGTGCCGGAGCGGGAGACTATGCCAACACGGCCGCGCTGGTGGATGAAGCCGGGCATGATGCCGATCTTGCATTCGCCGGGGGTGATGATGCCGGGGCAGTTGGGGCCGATCAGCACCGCGCCGTTGGCGCGGATGGCCGCCTTGACGTTGATCATGTCACGCACCGGAATGCCCTCGGTGATGCAGACCACGACCTTGATGCCCGCATCCGCCGCTTCCAGGATGCCGTCGGCGGCGAAACCGGCGGGTACGTAGATGACCGAGGCGTCGGCGCCGGTTTCCTTCACCGCGTCCTTGACGGTGTTGAATACCGGGCGGTCGAGGTGAATCTGGCCGCCCTTGCCGGGGGTGACGCCGCCGACCATGTGGGTGCCGTAGGCGATGGCCTGCTCGGAATGGAAGGTGCCCTGCTTGCCGGTGTAACCCTGGCAGAGGACTTTGGTGGATTGGTTGACGAGGATGCTCATGCTTGTTCTCCGGCGGCGGCCACGGCCTGCCGGGCCGCTTCATCGAGGTCGTTGCTGGCGATGATCGGCAGACCGAGTTCGGCCACCGCGTCTGCCAGCATCTTGCGGCCCAGTTCGACGTTGGTGCCTTCCAGGCGCACCACCACGGGGATGGTGACGCCGACATCCTTGACCGCGTCGATCACGCCCTGGGCGATGATGTCGCAGCGCATGATGCCGCCGAAGATGTTGATCAGAACCGCCTTCACGTTGGGATCGGCAAGGATGATCTTGAATGCCTGGGCGACCGTGGCCGCCGTGGCGCCGCCGCCGACGTCGAGGAAGTTGGCGGGCATACCGCCGGAGAGCTTGATCAGGTCCATGGTCGCCATCGCCAGGCCGGCGCCGTTGACCATGCAGCCGATGTTGCCGTTGAGCGCGATGTAGTTGACGTCGTGCGCGTGCGCCTCGGCTTCCTTGGGATCGATCTGGGTCGCGTCGGCGATGGCCGCCAGCGCCTTCTGCCGATACAGGGCGTTGTCCTCCACACCCATCTTGCAGTCGAGCGGCAGGATGGCGCCGGTGTCGGTGACGATCAGCGGGTTGATCTCCAGCAAGGCCAGATCCTTTTCCATGAACACGCGGTACAGCGTCTTCACCAGTTTCACGAAGGCGCCGATCTGCTCGCCCACCAGCCCGAGGCCAAAGGCCAGATTGCGGCCCTGGTAGTCCATCAGGCCGGTGACCGGGTTGACCCACTCCTTCAGGATCTTCTCCGGCTCGGTCCGCGCCACTTCCTCGATGTCCATGCCGCCGGACGCGGAGGCGACCAGGCCGATGCTCTCGGCGGCGCGGTCGACGGTGATCGACAGATACAACTCGCGGGCGATGGGCAGGGTTTCCTCGATCAGCAACTGGTTGACCGGCTGGCCGTCGGGCGCGTTCTGGTAGGTGGTGAGGCGGCTGCCGAGCAGCGACGCGGCGACGGCGGAAAGATCGTCGAGCGTGCGGCACAGCTTGACGCCACCGGCCTTGCCGCGACCGCCGGCGTGGATCTGCGCCTTCGCTACCCAGGCATCCCCGCCCAGTTCGGTGACGGCGGTGGCGCATTGATCGGCGGCGGTGACGACCACGCCGCGCGGGGTAACGATGCCGTAATCGCGCAGGACGGCCTTGGCCTGGAATTCGTGGAGATTCATGTGGAACTCGGGAAAAGGTTGTATGGCGACGTCCCGGGACGTCACGGGCCGGCACGCGGCCGGATCAGGCGATGAATTTTGCCAGCGCGGCGCGCAGTTCCGCCACCTCGACTTCGAGGCGGGCGACCCGTTCTTCCAGATCGGTGCTTGCGATGGGCGCGGCCTGTGGCATGGGCAACGGCTCGCCACAGAGCAGATGGGTCCAGCGCTGCTCCCGGGCACCGGGCTGACGCGGCAGTTTCAACGCCAGGGCACCGGCCTCGCGGCTGGCCAGTTCGTCGAGATAGCCCTCCACCGCCGAGGCATCGGCGAAATGGTGCAGCCGCTCGCAATTGGCGCGCAATTCGCTGGCGGTTTGCGGCCCGCGCAGGGCGAGTACGGCCAACAGGTCGACCGCGGCGGAAGGCAGGCCGTAGACCTTGCCGAAGTTGTGGGCGTAGCGCAGCACCCGGCCGGATGCGCCATAGCTTTCCATGATCAGGGTGCGGCCACGCAGTTCCTCCAGAACGGCCTGGACCTCGGCCTCCGAGAGATTCATCACCGGATCGCGCGATGTCTTCTGGTTGCAGCCGGCGGTGAGGCTGTTCACCGTCAGCGGATAGGCGTCCGGGGTGACCTTGGATTTCTCGATCAGCACGCCAAGTACGCGAACCTCCTCGGCGGTCAGCGGCGGCATGGTCATGCGTAGGTCAATTCCGACCAGCGCCGATCCTCGATCAGAGCCTGCTTGATTTCCCGCCATTGCTCGTTTGAACCGGCGAGCTTGGCCATGCTGGCCTCGAACGCGGCGGCGGTCTTCCTCATGCCCGCCAGATAGACATGGGTGTTGGGCGAGCAGACCAGATCCCAGACTTCCTCGGCGTGCGCGTCGATGCCGTCACGCAGGGCATCGGCTTCATCGCTGAGCACGCCATGGCTCAGCCCCTGGATGGCCTGGAAGGTTTTCTGGTCGTAATAGGTGGCGAGATCGTTGTTCTGATCGTTCATGTAAAGCAGGTCGGTGCCGGAGCGGGCACCGTAATAGAGCCGCACCTTGCCGCCCCAGTCCTGGCGCTCGTCATAGAGACGGCGCAGGAAGGCGCGGAACGGGGCGATGCCGGTGCCGGTGCCGAGCATCAGGAGGTTGCTGTTCTTGTCGGCGGGAATCCGGAACGGGCTCTTGTAGGGGCCGGTCAGGGTGATCCTGTCGCCGACCTGGGCATTGCACAGATGGTGCGAGGCGATGCCGGGGTATTCCTCGCCGGAAACCTCGTCGATATAGAAGCAACGCCGCACCAGCAGTTCCAGTTCGACGCCGCTGTCGTCGCCGCGGGCATTGGCGATGGTGTAGTAGCGGTGATGACCCTTGTTGCCGAAGGGATGCGGCCCCGCCACCAGCACGCCGATGTTCTGACCTTCCAGGAAATAGATCGCCGGCTCGTCGATGCGCAGCATGATCTGACGCACCTCGGCGGTGCTCTCCGGGGTGATGCGCGCGGATGCCTGGACGACGGCCTCGGTGGTCTCACTGACGCCCTGCTCGAATTCGGTATCGCTCATTGTTGTCCCATGGGGTGGTTGGCCGGGAGAAAGGCCCGCGGGCCTTGCGCCATCTCACCAGTGCTGAAATGGCGAATGCAAGCGTACCCCGATTGCTGCGATCGCACAATTTCCGGCGCCGTCGTCAAGGGCGCAGTGACACCACGTTTCGTTCGATCAGCGTGACGTTGGTTACGCGATCACCCAGCAACCAGAGCCTGCCCACCTGACGGTCGTCGCCCTCGGTGGAGTATTCAAAGCCGTATTCACGATGAAAGCGGACCCGCTGCTCGCCATCGCGGCGCAACCGAAGCTTGCGCAGCGCCACGCTGGCATCGAGGAATTGCACGCCGGCCTGCTCGCACGCCTGGCGCGCCGTCACGAGTGCAAGCTCACGCTTGCGCAACCCATCCCACCAGAACCAGGCCAATGCCGCCAGCAACAGCAGGAGCAGCCCTTCCGAACTCATGCAGGCTTGTTGGGGGATGGGGTCGCCGCCTTGACCGGCGGCAACAACAGGGCGCACACCGGCTCCTGTCGAGAGCGGCGCGGGCGGGCGGGTTCGCAGTCGGGTTGTTCGATCGGCGCGGCCTGGGTGTCGGAGGCGGGGGAAGTGGCGGCAACCGGATTCGCGACAGGGCGCGGCGGCGCGAGATCGGGCAGGGGCGCCTCGACCAGATCCCGATTGATGAATTTACGTATCGCCGCCAGCAGCCGATCTTCCTCATGCGACACCAGGGAGATGGCCAAACCGGACGCACCGGCGCGACCGGTGCGCCCGATGCGGTGGACATAGTCCTCCGGGGCGTAGGGCAGTTCGAAATTGAAGACGCAGGGCAGATCGGCGATATCGATGCCGCGCGCGGCGATGTCGGTCGCCACCAGCAGCCGCACCTTGCCCTGCTTGAAGCCGTCGAGCGCGGCCAGGCGTTCCACCTGCGCCTTGTCGCCATGGATGATGCCGGTCGACACGCCGCGCTTCTGCAGGCGGCGCCCGAGTTTGTCGGCGGCGATCTTGGTGCGGGTGAAAACCAGCGCCTGGCTGATGTCACGCGCCTTGATGACCTGCAGCAGGGCATCCATCTTGGCCGTCTCCTCGACCTTGTGCACCACCTGCTCCACCAGCTCGGTGGCGGTATTGCGGCGCGCCACCTCGACCCGCATGGGGTTCTGCAGAAAACTCTTGGCGAGCCCGACGATGCTGTCATCGAAGGTGGCGGAGAACAGCAGCGTCTGCCTTTGCTTGGGCAACAGATCCAGGATGCGTTTGAGATCGGGCATGAACCCCATGTCCAGCATGCGGTCGGCCTCGTCCAGCACCAGGAACTGCACCTGCGAGAGGTTCACCATCTTGCTGCCTGCATGGTCGAGCAGTCGACCCGGGGTGGCGACCAGCACTTCCACGCCACGGCGCAGATCGGCCTCCTGGGCCTTCATGTCGACACCACCGAACACCACGGTGCTACGCAGCGGCAGGTTCTTGTTGTAGGCGACCACGCTGTCATGCACCTGGATCGCCAGTTCCCGCGTCGGGGTGAGTACCAGCGCGCGCACCGGATGTCGCGCCGGCGAGGCGCTGGCATTGGCGTGGGGGATCATTTTCTGCAGCAGCGGCAGGGCGAAGGCCGCCGTCTTGCCGGTGCCGGTCTGCGCCTGCGCCATCAG
>CAZONS010000292.1:0-4835 GCA_964581195.1 uncultured Thiobacillus sp.
TGCGGGATTTGCCGGTGCTGGCGCAGATCGCATCCAGCGCCTGCGCTTCGTTGTCGGAGAGACGCACGGTGAGGGTGGTTTGCATGTGGGGCTCCTGCTTGTGTTACATCGTAATACGAAGGTTAGCATGAGCCGCTTGGCGATTTCCGTCTTGGAATCAAGGTGGCGGCTCCCTCCACTTGCTGCTCTCGCGGCCCGATTGAACAACTTCGATGGATGCACCCCGTGCTTGGCGCCACCCATGACCATCCGGAAGGGTTGAAGGGCGTGGCGGAGGCGCGTTTCGGGATGCCGGAGGATCTGGCGCGGGCGGCCTGGGCGTGGTTGCCGGCGGACATGCGTCAGGCGCTGCAATCCCTCTACGCCGCCGCCGAGGCGAGGTGATTCATGCTCTTTCTCCTCAACTCCCCCGTGCTCACCGCCTATGGCGATTGGCGTTTCGCCGGGCCACTGGCCCTGGAGGAGGCGCGGGCGCTGGTGGCGGAGGGCTTTCTTTCGGCTATCGGCCATGAGGGTGCCGCGCGGTTTCTGACTCGTTTGCTGGGGGTCGAGGTGCCGGTCAATCGGGTGGCCGTGTCGTTGCGGGCGGGTGATGCGGCTTTGGTTTTGCGGCTGACCGAACGCTTGCCGGAGGGCGTGGTGTTGTCGGATGCGGAACTGGCGGCGTGGCCGTGTGAACTGGGGTTGCTGACGCGGCTAACGTGAGGGTGGCATGGTGCGGTTCGTGCCTCATCACACCCTACGGCCCTCGCGCTGTTCACCGCCCCAGCAGCACTTCCAGTACGAATTTCACTCCGACGTAGGCGAGCATCAGGCTGATGAAGCCGGCCAGGGTCCAGTAGATCGCGGTGCGTCCTCGCCAGCCCTTGAGGTGGCGGCCCAGCAGGAGGGAGGCGAAGATCAGCCAGGAGGCGATGCCGAAGACCGTTTTGTGGTTCCACAACAAGGCCTTGCCGAAGATTTCCTCGGAAAACAGGATGCCGGAGGCCAGCGTCAGGGTGAGCAGGACGAAGCCGGCCTGGATCATCCGGAACAGCAGTTTCTCCAGGGTCAGCAGCGGCGGCAGGTCGGCGACGATGGTGGGCGGTACCGCCTTGTGCAGGTGTTTTTCCGCGAGGGCGATGAGCAGGGCGTGCAGGGCGGCGATGGTGAACAGGGCGTAGGCGGCGAAGGCGACCGCCAGATGCAGTTGGAAGGCCGGCATGGTGCTGTGTTCGGCGGCATGGGAGGCGGGGGCGATCGCTTCGATGGCGACGGCGACGCCGGCAAAGGCGAGCACGAAGCCCTGCAGGCCGGCCAGGTGGTAGCGCCAGGCGGCGACCGCGTAGGTCATCACGGTGAGCGCGGCGACCGCGGAAATGGAGGTCGAGAAGCCCAGGTGGATGCCCTGGCCTTCAAAGACGCCGGCATTCAGGAGATAGAGGTGCGGGACCAGGGGGATGAGCGGCAGCAGGCGCGGTACCCAGTCCATGCGGCAGCAACCCGGGCGCCCCGGCCAGAACCAGGTGGCCAGGCCCAGGTATGCCAGCGTGCAGAGCGTGTAGAGGATGGGGTCTGACATGGGCGGCAGGGGCGAGCTTCGGGTTGGCTGGTAGACTGCGCGAGTTTATCCCATACACCTCGAACCAACATGTTTGACAACCTTACCCAGCGTCTCTCGCATGTCGTCAAGAATCTGCGCGGTCAGGGGCGACTGACCGAAGCCAATATCCAGGATGCCCTGCGCGAGGTGCGCGTGGCATTGCTGGAAGCCGACGTCGCCCTGCCGGTGGTGCGCGATTTCATCGCGCGGGTGAGGGAGAGGGCGATGGGCGCGGAGGTGCTCAAGAGCCTCACCCCGGGTCAGATGCTGATCGGGGTCGTGCACAAGGAGTTGACCACGTTGATGGGCGCCCAGGCGGCGCCGCTCTCCTTTGCTTCACAGCCACCCGCCGTGTTCCTGATGGCGGGCCTGCAGGGCGCCGGCAAGACCACGTCTTCCGGGAAGTTGGCGCGGGTGATCCGCGAGCAGGGGAAGAAGAAGATCCTCCTGGTGAGCTGCGACGTCTACCGTCCCGCCGCGATCGAGCAGTTGAAGCTGGTGGCGGCCCAGGCCGAGGCCGACTTTTTCCCCTCCGGCGCGGATCAGAAGCCGATCGACATCGCGCGCGCCGCGCTCGATCACGCGAAGAAGCATTTCTATGACGTGCTGGTTGTGGATACCGCCGGTCGCCTGCACGTCGATACGGCGATGATGGACGAGATCAAGGATCTGCATGCCTTCCTGAAGCCGGTCGAGACCCTGTTCGTGGTCGACGCCATGCAGGGCCAGGATGCGGTGAATACCGCCAAGGCCTTCAATGACGCCCTGCCGCTGACCGGCGTGATCCTTACCAAGCTGGATGGCGATGCCCGCGGCGGCGCGGCCCTGTCGGTGCGCCATGTCACCGGCAAGCCGATCAAGCTGGTCGGTGTCGGCGAGAAGCTCACCGGCATCGAGGTGTTCCACCCGGAACGCATGGCCAGCCGGGTGCTGGGCATGGGCGATGTGCTGTCCCTGATCGAGGACGCGCACAGGGCGGTGGATCATGAGGAAGCGCTGAAGACCGTCCAAAAACTGAAGAGTGGCAAGGGTTTCGACCTGGAGGACTTCAAGTCCCAGATGCAGCAGATGAAGAAGCTCGGCGGCCTCTCCTCGCTCATGGACAAGTTGCCGGGCGCCGGCCAGATCGGCGCCGGCGAACTGGCCCAGGGCGAGAAGCAGATGGTCCGCATCGAAGGCATCATCAATTCCATGACTCCGGCCGAGCGCCGCAATCCAGCCCTCCTGAAGGCCTCGCGCAAGCGTCGCATCGCCGCCGGCGCGGGGGTTCAGGTGCAGGACGTCAACCGCCTGCTGACCCAGTTCGAACAGGCGCAGAAGATGATGAAGTCGATGGGCAAGGGCGGCATGGCCAAGATGATGCGCGGGATGAAGGGCATGCTGCCGGGGATGCGCTAGGAGCCTGTCGGACTTTGGGCTCCGATAGCGAAAAGCGGCCCCGCCGAGGCATTTTTTGACCATTTCGCTGGGGAAGGGTCGAACCATTGCTCAAGAAATGGGCTAAAAAGGGGCCGGCGCGGCCGATTTGCTGCCGGAGATTCCAAAGTCCGACAGGCTCCTAGCCCCTCTTCCCCGGGGCAGAATTCTCCCGCTAAAACAGTTGCTTGGAATACTCGCGCGGTTCCCGTACAATGCGCGGCTTTTCCGCGTGGGTTTACCCCGTTCGCCCGGTATTTCGGGTGTTTCGTCAGATACTTAGGACAGATTAAACATGGTCACCATTCGTCTCGCCCGTGGCGGCTCCAAGAAGCGCCCCTTCTACAACATCGTGGTGGCGGATTCCCGCGACCGTCGTGATGGCCGCTTCATCGAGCGTATCGGCTTCTACAATCCCCTCGCCGCCGGTGCTTCCGAGTCGCTGCGTGTCGATCGCGATCGTCTGGCCTACTGGCAAGGCGTCGGCGCTCAGACCTCCGACACCGTTGCCCGTATCGTGCGCGTCAAGGCCGCCGCCTGATTGCCTTGAAGGGCATTTCCGAAGTGGGCTGCGCGCCGCCGCCCGATGCTGAGGATGCCCTGGTCGTGATGGGGCGGATATCCGCGCCCTATGCGGTGCGCGGCTGGCTCAAGATTCAGACGCAGACCGAATACATCGACAGCCTGCTGGATTACCCGCTCTGGTATCTGGGCAAGCCCGGTCAGTGGCGCGAGTTCAGGCTCGCGGAAGGCAAGGTGCATGGCCAGTATCTGCTGGCCCACCTGGAAGGCATGGATGACCGGAATGCCGCCGAGGCCGTGATGGGCATGTATGTCGCGGTGCCGCGCGAGGACCGTCCCGCCGCCGAAGAGGGCGAGTACTACTGGGATGATCTCATTGGCCTGGCCGTGGTGAACGCCGAGGGCATCGATCTGGGTCGGGTGACCGGCCTGCTCGAGACCGGGGCGCATGACGTGATCGTGGTCAAGGGCGAGGTCGAGCGGCTGATTCCCTTCGTCGATGCCTATGTCCGCGAGGTGGACCTGGCGGCGGGGCGCATCCTGGTGGACTGGGGGCTGGATTATTAAATCGACGATGGCGCCGAGTTTTCACGTCATCACCCTGTTTCCCGAGATGTTTGCCGCGCTCACGGGATATGGCGTCAGCGGCAGGGCGGTGAAGAGGCGGTTGTGCTCCGTGAGGTTCTGGGACCCCCGGGATTTCACGCAGGACAGCTACCGCACGGTGGATGACCGGCCTTTCGGCGGTGGCCCCGGCATGGTGATGCTGGCGGAGCCGTTGGATCTGGCGTTGACGGCGGCGAAGACCGCGTTGCGTCGGGAAGGCCGGACGCCGCGAATGATCTACCTCTCGCCACAGGGGCGCGGGCTGGATCAGAAGCTGGTGGAAGAATTGAGCGAAGCGCCCGCGCTGGTCTTGCTGGCGGGGCGCTACGAAGGCATCGACGAGCGTTTGTACGCCCGGCACGCGCTGGAGGAAGTCTCCATCGGCGATTACGTGCTCTCCGGCGGCGAATTGCCGGCGATGGTGTTGCTGGATGCGTTGATCCGTCGCATCCCCGGCGCGCTGGGGCATGCGGATTCGGCCGAGGAGGACTCCTTCGCCGATGGTCTGCTGGATTGTCCGCATTACACGCGGCCCGAGGACTATCTTGGACTGCGGGTGCCGGAGGTGTTGCGTTCCGGCAATCACGCGGATGTCGCCCGCTGGCGGTTGCGGCAGGCGTTGCGCAGGACGCGCGAGCGCCGTCCCGACCTGCTGGCGGGGCGCGCCTTGACGGCGCTGGAGAAGGAATTGCTCGACCTGCCGGATACC
>CAZONS010000293.1:0-4823 GCA_964581195.1 uncultured Thiobacillus sp.
CCCGCCAAGAAAGACAAGAAAGCCGAGGCGCCCGCCGCCGCCGCCGCGCCCGCTCCCGCCGCCAAGTAACAGGACTTCCGGAGTGCGCGAAAAAGCGGGGTTCGCCCCGCTTTTTTTTCGTCTCGCGGAACCCGGATAATGACGCCATGAAGCTCCTGCTCGCGGAAGACGACCCGATGATCGGCAACAGTGTGGCGCGCGGCCTCAAGCAGGCTGGCTTCACGGTCGACTGGGTGCGCGACGGCCGCGCGGCGCGCGCCGCGCTGGAGACCGGCGACTACGGCCTGCTGCTGCTCGACCTGGGTCTACCCCTGCTCGACGGCGTGACCCTGCTCAAGGAACTGCGCCAAGGCGGCAGCGATGTCTCGGTACTGGTGGTGACCGCGCGCGATACCGTCGCGGACCGCATCTCCGGCCTCAACCTGGGCGCCGACGACTATCTGACCAAACCCTTCGACCTGGATGAACTGATCGCCAGGGTGCACGCGCTGCGCCGCCGCCATGCGGGCAGAAAACAGCCGGAGATGCGCCTGGGCGCGCTCTGCCTGAACCCGCTCAGCCGCGAGGCTTCTCTCGACGGCAGACGGCTGCCCCTCTCGCAGCGCGAGTTCTCCCTGCTGGAGGCCCTGCTGGAGAAGCCCGGCGCGGTACTTTCCCGGGAACAACTCGAAGATCGCCTCTACGGCTGGGAAGAGGAAGTCGCCAGCAACGCGATCGAGGTGCACCTGCACAACCTGCGGCGCAAGCTGGGCGCGGCCTGGATACGCAATGTGCGCGGGGTCGGCTACAAGCTGACGGAACCCCCGCCCGAGACCGGCGCATGAAGAATTCGATCCGGGGCCGACTCCTCCTCTGGCAGATCAGCGCCCTGCTGCTGACCGGCCTGCTGGCCAGCCTGATCACCTATCTGCTGGCCTGGGACGCGTTCAACCGGATCCGCGACTATGGCCTCGAACAGATCGCCTACTCCGTGGTGCGCCATGGCATCGAATACGAGAACGAGGAGGAGGTGCGCAACGATCGCGGCCAGTTCGTCAGCCAGATCTGGACCGCCGACGGCGGTCTGTTCTTCTCCTCGCTGGCGGACATCGGACCGCCGCGCCAGACCCCGGGACTGCACGTCCTCGAATGGGAGGGCACGCAATGGCGCGTGTTCACGCTCATCGAAGGCGGCCTCACCATCCAGGTGGCCACCACCTCGGCGAGCCGCGCCCGTCGCTTCGCCGCCATCGCACCCTGGCTGCTGCTGCCGCTGGGCGTGCTGGTGGTGGTGCTGGGCCTGCTCATCCGCGCCGCCGTGGCGCGGGCGCTGGCGCCACTGGAGCAGGTGCGCGGCGAGATCGGTCGGCGCGACGTCCAGAGCCTGCACGCCCTGGACAGACGTCACCTGCCGGATGAGATCGCCCCGGTGGTCGACACCCTCAATGACTTGCTGGTGCGACTGGATCAGGCGCTGGTGTCACAGCGCCGTTTCATCGCCGACGCCGCCCACGAGCTGCGCTCGCCGCTCACGGCGGTCAGACTGCAAGCCCAGGTCGCGCGCCGCGCGGAAACCGAGGCCGAGCGCGACGCGGCCCTGGCGCAACTGGTCAGCGGGGTCGACCGGGCCGCCCACCTGGTCGATCAGCTCCTCGCCATGGCGCGCCTGGAGCCCGCCGCGCGGCAAGCGGTATTCGCCCCGCTGGCGCTGGATGCGCTGGTCAAGCAGGAGGTGGCCGCGTGCTCCAGTCTGGCCGAGGCGCGCGATATCGACCTCGGCGTCGGCGAATGCCAGCCCGTGACCCTCCACGGCCACACCGACAGCCTGCGCACGATGCTGGACAACCTGCTCGACAACGCGGTGCGCTACAGCCATGCGGGTGGCCGCGTCGATGTGGAACTGCGCGAACAGGAAGGCGTGGCGCGACTGACCGTGTCCGACAACGGCCCCGGCATTCCCGCCACCGACCGCGAGCGGGTGCTCGAACGCTTCCAGCGCCTGGCCGGAGCGGACATTCCCGGCAGCGGCCTCGGCCTGGCCATCGTCCGCCAGGTGGTGGCCTTGCATGGCGGCACGCTCACCCTGGGTGACCGCGAGGGCACAGGCCTCAAGGTGGTGGTCACACTCCCTTTGCGGTAATGCGAATGGCATGGCTGTACTATTCGGCGACATATCTTCGCCGCAGGTTCGACTTGCCCGTACTTCTGAGCCCTTACTTGGAATTCCTCGATAGCCCGCCGGACACCAGCCTGCTCCATGTCGGCATCCATGATCCCTGGCTGGTCGGCCTCTCCATCCTGATTGCCGCATTTGCCGCGTATGCCGCGTTCGACGTGGCGGCGCGCATCGCCACCAGTCCCACGCCCGCGCAGGCCGTCGGCTGGACAGCCATCGGCGCGCTGGCGATGGGCGGCGGCACCTGGGCCATGCACTTCATCGGCATGCTGGCGTTCACCCTGCCCTGTCGGGTCGCCTACGACCCCGACATCACGCTCCTCTCCATCCTGCCCGGCATCCTCGCCAGCGCGGTCGCGCTCTGGGTGATCAGCCGCCACCGCGTCACCCCGCGCGCCCTGCTCGCCGGCGGCGTGCTGCTGGGCGCGGGAATAGGGACCATGCACTACACCGGCATGGCGGCCTATCGCCTGGACGGTCTGGTGCGCTACGACCCGACCCTGTTCGGCGTTTCCCTGGTGGTCGCGGTCCTGCTGGGGGTGTTGGCGCTATGGATACGCGATGGCCTGCGCGACCGTGTGCCGACGCGCTGGCTCGCCCTGCTCAGCGCCCTGGTGCTGGGCGGCGCCGTCTCCGGCATGCACTACACCGCGATGGCAGCGGCCTATTTCATCAGCGACGGCCGTCCGGACATCGCCGACTCCGGGCTTGCCCCCCACTTCCTGGCGCTCTGGGTGAGCGTCGTCACAGTCCTGTTGATCGGCCTGGCCTTGATCGCGGCGATGGCCGGCCGGCAACACGCCCTCGCGCGCCAGCTGCGCGGCAGCGAGCAGCGCATCCGTCGCATCCTGGACACCACCCAGGAAGGCTTCTGCATGACCGACCTCGAAGACGAGCGGATCGTCCAGATCAACCCCGCCTTCGCGCGGATGCTGGGCGGCGAGCCGGAGCGATTCGTCGGCCATTCCCTGTTCGAGTTCGTCGATGCGACGAACCACGCCCTCCTGCGGGAACAGGGCATCAAGCGCGCGCGCGGCGAACAGTCCGTCTACGAGCTCGAATTGACCCGGTTGGACGGCGGCGTCCTGCCCTGCCAGTTCAGCGCCACGCCGAGCCATGACGATGCCGGCCAGCGGGTCGGCGCCTTCGCCCTGGTCAGCGACCTCACCGGACGCCGCGCCCATGAGGCCTATGTGCGCCAGGTCGTGGCCATGTACGAGAGCACCGCGGAAGGCGTGATGCTGACCGATCATTCCGGAAACATCGTCTCGGTAAACCCCGCCTTCACCAAGGTGACCGGCTACAGCGAGGCCGAGGCGATCGGGAAGAATCCGCGCTTCCTCCAGTCCGGCCGCCATACGGAGGCGTTTTACCGGCAGCTCTGGGCGGAACTTCGGGATACCGGCCACTGGCAGGGCGAGCTCTGGAACCGGCGCAAGAACGGCGAGGAGTATCCCGAGTGGATCACCATCAGCGCCGTGCCCGACGCCGAGGGTGGCCTGCAGAATTATGTCGGCGTGTTTTCCGACATCAGCTACATCAAGCGATCCGAAGATGCGCTGGAACACCTGGCGCACTACGATCCGCTCACCGAGTTGCCCAACCGGACCCTGCTGCACGCCCGGATCAACCACGCCATCGAGCACGCGGCGCGTTACCAGACGCGGATCGCGGTCATGGTGCTGGATCTGGACGGCTTCAAGACTGTCAACGATAGCCTCGGCCATCCCGCCGGGGATTTGCTCCTGCAGACCATCGCCAAACGCCTGTTGCGGCTGCTGCGGCGGGAAGACACGGTGGCGCGGCTGGGCGGCGACGAATTCGCGGTGGTGATCGAAAACGCGCCCGGCCGGGACACCCCGGACCGGATCGCCGGAAAGATCATCCAGGCGGTGTCCGAACCGGTGGATCTGGACGGGCATAGCGCCCTGGTCACCGCCAGTGTCGGCATCGCCCTCTACCCTGACGATGGCCGCGACACCACCAGCCTGCTGCAGGCGGCCGACATGGCCATGTACGCCAGCAAGCAGTCCGGCCGCAACACCAGTCGCTTCCACCACCCCGACATGACCCAGGCCGCGCGGCAGCGCCTGAAGATCGAGCATGGCCTGCGCCTTGCCCTGGAACACGGTCAGATGGAAGTCTGGTTCCAACCCCAGTTCGACCTCGACACCGGCGCCCTGATCGGCAGCGAGGCCCTGGTGCGCTGGCGTCACCCGGAACGGGGCCTGGTGCCACCCAACGAATTCATTCCCATCGCCGAGGAAACCGGCCTCATTCTGCCGCTGGGAGAATGGGTGTTGCGCCGCTCCTGCGAACAAGCCGTCGATTGGCGAAGTCGCGGCCTCGAGGCCGGTTCGATCTCGGTCAACGTCGCCGGTCCGCAGGTCGAACGCGGTGACTTCTATGGCATCGTGGAAAGTGTGCTCACGGAAACCGGCCTGCCGGCGGAATGCCTGGAACTGGAAATCACCGAGAGCTTTTTGCTGCGCAACGCGGGACAGGCACGAACCGTGGTGGAAAAGCTGTCGGAACTGGGGGTACGGGTCGCCATCGACGACTTCGGCACCGGCTATTCCTCGCTGTCCTACCTCAAGCTCCTGCGCGTCAACAAACTCAAGATCGACCAGAGCTTCGTGCGCGACCTGCCGGACGACCGTGACGACGC
>CAZONS010000294.1:0-4803 GCA_964581195.1 uncultured Thiobacillus sp.
AGTCAGGTGCAGCCGCTGGACGTGCTGGCGCCCTCCACCTACTGCCCGCTGCCCGGCCATGCGCAGCCGGACAACCGTCCGCGCGACACCACCCAGCTGGCCAGTGAAACACCGACTTACGCCAATGAGAACCCGAGTTTCTCCTTCCCCATCCGCGCCTGGGCCTACGGCCATCAGGGTCGCGCCATCGTCCGGGTACAGGTCCTGGCCGACGGCTCGCCGGGCCAGATGTGGCTCAAACAGAGCAGCGGCTCCGGTATTCTCGACGTGGACGCCCGGGAACAGCTCGCCAACTACCGTTTCAAACCCGCCCGCAAGAATGGACAGCCGGTGACGGCCTGGATCGACGTGCCGGTGGATTACCGCCTGAACGCCGAGAAATAACCCTTATCTGAGAGGACCGAACCATGAAACTTCGCACCCTGCCCCTGCTGCTCGCCTTGCACACCGCGCCCCTGCTGGCCGCCGGCCCGGTCGTCCCCGATCCGATGCAGGCCATGCAGATGGCGCTGCGCTATTACCAGATGGCCGCCAGCGCCGGTGACGCGGAGGCGCAGACCAAGATGGGCTGGCTGTTCGAACAGGGCCTCGGCGTGGCGAAGGACCTGGGCCAGGCCGCCAAGTGGTATGAGCTCGCCGCCAAGCAGAACGAGCCGATCGGCCTCTACAACCTGGGCCTGTTGTTCCTGCGCGGCGAGGGCGTCGTCAAGGATGCCGACCAGGCCGCGCGGCTGATGACCGGCGCCGCCGAACTCAACCTCGCCGCCGCCCAGTCGCAACTGGCCACCATGTACGAGAAGGGCATCGGCGTCCCGGTCAACCTCGAAGCCGCCTACACCTGGACCCGCCGCGCCGCCGAACTGGGCGACGTGCCGGCGCAGAACAATCTCGGCATCAAGCTCGCCTATGGCCTGGGCGTTGCGGCGAACTACCCGGAAGCGGTGAAATGGTTCACCCGCGCCGCCGAGGCCGGCAACGCCGAAGCCCAGGGCAACCTCGGCCTGATCTACAAGGAGGGCCTCGGTGGCGTCCCCCAGGATCTGCTCGCCGCCGCCAACTGGCTGGCGCTGGCCGGCAGCCAGGGCCATGTGCAGTCGATGAACCGTCTCGGCTGGATGTTCGAGAAAGGCCAGGGCATCCCGAAGAACATGGCGGAAGCCGGCCGCTGGTTCCGCCTGGCCGCCGAGGCCGGCGATGCGCCTTCCGCCACCCACCTGGGCTGGCTGCTGGAAACCGGCGCCCTGGGCCAGACTGATCTGGCGTCCGCCCTGCCCTGGTACGAACGCGCCGCCGCCGCCGGTGACGCCGCCGCCCAGAACAACCTCGGCCGCCTCTATCGCGAAGGCCAGGGCGTGGCCGCCGACTTCACCAAGGCGCGCGAGTGGCTGAACAAAGCCAGCGCCAGGAGCGAACCGCTGGCCTGGTACAACCTGGCGCTGATGGCGGAACAGGGTCAGGGCCAGGAACGCGACGAGGCCGAAGCCATGCGCCTGTACGCCAAGGCCGCCGAGAAGGGCGTCGTCCTGGCGCAAAGCCGCCTGGGCTGGCTGTTGCAGAAGAACGGCAAGACCGAGGAAGCGGTGAACTGGTTGACCCGCGCCGCCGAAGCGGGCGACATCACCGCCCAGAACAACCTCGGGGTGATCCAGGAACAGGGCAAGAACATGGGCGAGGCCGCGCGCTGGTACCGCAAGGCCGCCGAGGCCGGCGACCGGATCGCCCAGCACAACCTGGGCGTGCTCTATCGCGACGGGCTGGGGGTGGAGAAGAACGAAGCCGAGGCCCTGGCCTGGTTCCAGAAATCCGCCGAACAGGGCTACGCCAAGGCGCAGCTCAATCTCGGCCAGCTCTACGAAAAACTGGCGACGCAGAAGAAATAAGGCGAGACGACTTCCACCATAATGCGGGTCACCTTTCATTTCTCGAGACCCGCATGAAAACCTTCGCCCCCCTGCTGATGACGCTCGCCAGCCTGGCCGGCATGACCCACGCCCAGGCGGCCGACGACTGGAATGACGCCGACAAGGTCAAGCATTTCACGGTGAGCGCGGTTCTGGGCACGGCCGCCGCCATGCACTTCGAGAACAAGTGGACGGCCTTCGGCGTCGCCATGATTCCCGGCGTGCTCAAGGAGATCACGGACAGCCGCTTCAGCGGCAAGGATCTGGCCGCCGACGCGCTCGGTGCCGCGCTCGGCGTCCAGCTTGGTCACTGGATCGTGACCCGCAACGGCGTCGGCTATCGCGCCGCGTTCTGAGCACACGCACGGGTAGCGCCGGCTTCCAGCCGGCTCGTGAAAAGACGCCGGCATGAATGCCGGCGCCATAAAAAAAGCCCCGACCGCGCGCGCGGTCGGGGCAAATACCTCCTGATAGAAGGGGGGGTGCTCAGAAAATCGCGGTCAATTGCACGCCGACCTTGTCGCCGACGCCTTCCAGGTTGTAGTTCGGCGTCGCGGCACCCGCCGAGGTGCAGGGCGCCGTACCGGAGTCGCACTTGAAGTCGCGGATCTCATAGTTGACGGTCAAGCGGGTCTTCGGATTGAAATGGTATTGCGCGCCCAGCGTCAGCTTGTCGAAGGTGTGCTGGTTCGGCCGACCGCTGTTGCGGGTCATGGTGTCGAAGCGGACATCCAGCTCCCACTTGCTGTTCGGGATGTACCAGCCGCCCTCCACGTACCAGCCATCGGCCTTGGCGTCGGCACCGTTGCCGTCGACGACACGGGTGAAGTAGAAGTTGGGCTTGTCCGGGCCCTCGAAGATCATGCCGTCCGCCGTGATGTATTCGGCGGTCGCCCGGAACGGTTTTTTCAGATACTTGACGCCGAGACCGGCGCGATCCCGCTTGTAGGTCTTGGGGTTGGAGACCAGGTCATCAGTGATGTCGAGCATGCGATCACCCCACTGTCCCCAGGCAAAGAACTTGAGGCCTTCCGCCTTCGGGCCCTTGCCGCCGTACTTCTTCTCCGCCGAGAAATACAGATACTTGTCATATTTCCCGTCGGTGTTCTTGAACTCGACGCCATTGCCGTTGCCGACCATGGCGGCGTAGCTCAGCTCCCAGTCGCGGCCCACGTCGAAGGCATCGAACACCTGGACGCCGACATCGCGAAAGGCGCCGACCGGGCTGCTGAAGGCGTCGAGGCTGGCGCCGCCCTGCAGTTGCGCCTCGGTCTGGGCGGCGATGTTGCCGGTGTTGGTGGTGTTGGCGACGCCGGTCGAATTGGTGAAGGCCTGGTTCGGGAAGCGCTCGTTGAGCAGACCGTTGGTCGCCTCGGTGAAGTTGATGTAGTCGAAGACATGGATCGCCTGCAGGCCTTCCTCGGCGCCCGGGGTCTTGAACAGGCCGGCGCGAATGCGGGCACCGGTGATGTGATTCAGGGTGATGCTGGCGTCGGTCATCTTGGCGAAGGTGTTGGTGCCCTTGGTGATGCCGTTGTTGCCCATTTCCAGCAGGGCGAAATAGTTGATCCTGCTGTCGAGCGGAAAGCCGGTGCCGCGCACGCCGATCCGGGCGCGGTTGATGTTGAAGCCGTCCTGGGCATCCAGGTCCGGCCCCAGCAGCTTGGGCGGCACGTAGGCGCCGGCGGCGTTGGGGTCGCTGAAGTCCTTCGAGTACTGGGCCTGGACGAAGCCCCAGACCTCGGCGCGCGACGAGGCGCCCTCCGGCTCCGTTCCCTGCAACATCAGCCAGTTGGCGGCCATCGCCTGACCACCGGCGCCGATCAGGGCGAGGGCACAGGCGGCCCCGAGCACACTACGCTTGAACAGTTTCTTGCCTTGCATTTTCCATTCCTCCTTGAGCGGAATCCAACAGCATCGAACCGGGGCACCATGCCGCGCGATTCGTTGGGGCCGGCGTCCTGCGCCATGCCCGCGGGGTGATCAGGGCTTGACGTAGATGAAGCCCTGCTTGACCAGTTCTCCGATGCGCACGATGCCGCCGGGAACGACCTTGGCGACGGGGTTCAATTTCGGCGTCTCGCCCAGTTGCTTGCTCATGCCTTTCAGGGTGTTGCCGCAAGCGGCGAAGCGCACCCCGCTCTGGGAGAGCGAATCCAGGCGTTCGGCATTGACGTTGTTGGCGAACATCAGACGCAGGCCCGGGCCATAGGCCACCACTTCGATGTCCACCGCGCCGGGGGGGTAGGCTTCGAGCAGATTCGAGGCGTTGTTCAGGATCAGTTCCTGCTTGGAGGGGTCCATGTCGCTGATGTGCAGGACATAGTGGTAGTCCGCCAGACTCTGCGTCGCCGCCGTCGTGGCGGCGACGGCCGGGAGCGGGACGGGGCCGAGCAGGGCCAGGGCAAGTGCGAGGGGATAGGGTTTCATCGAAGTCTCCGTGGGGTGTCGCGTTGGTAATCGCGCGTCGATCCGGCGCGCGGGCAAGCCTCCGGCCTGATGGCGCGCGGCCATCGTCCGGATCGGGGTATTTCGGGGGGAGTCGGTGGAGGCCTCGGGACTCCGCCGACGGGTCTCCGGTCAGGCCGGAGGCGGGCTGCCCGTCAGGGCTTCAGGTAGACGTAGCCTTCCCTGGCCTGGAGCTTGCCGATTTCGGCGACGCCCGAGGGCACCACCTGCGCTTCCAGGATCACGGCGCTGTCATCCAGCTTGCGGCCGGTGAGCGTGTTGCGGCAGACATCGAACGTGACGCCGCGGTTCTTCAGGCCGCCCACCTGCGGCGCGAAGGCGCCTTTCTCGTCCTTGGCGTCGTTGAGCAGAAAATCGATCCCCTTGCCGTGGGTCACCACCACGATCTTGACGCCGGGACTGGCATTGAGATGGTTCTCGATGTTGCGCATGG
>CAZONS010000295.1:0-4792 GCA_964581195.1 uncultured Thiobacillus sp.
AGCGCGCCGCCCGCAGCGGCGCCCACACGGTCATCGTCAGCGGCCGTGAGGACGATGTCCTCGCCCGCCTCGGCGCCGGCGAGGCGATCGGCACCCAGCTCCTGGCCCGCCGCGAGCCGCTCGCCGCGCGCCGCCAGTGGCTCGCGGATCATCTGCAGGTGCGTGGCCGCCTGATCCTGGATGCCGGCGCCGCGCGCGCCCTTCGGGAACAGGGCAAGAGCTTGTTGCCGATCGGGGTGGCCGAAGTCATCGGCGGTTTCCATCGCGGCGAGGTGGTGGCCTGCATCGGTCCCGATGGCCAGGACATCGCTCGCGGCCTGGTCAACTATGGCGCCGACGAGGCGCGCCGCATCGCCCGGCATCCCAGTTCGCAGATCGCGAGCTTGCTGGGTTACATGGATGAGGCGGAACTCGTCCATCGCGACAACCTGGTGCTGCTGTAGCGCCCCCGCTTCGCGCCGCCCGCCATGACCGACCCCATCCGTCTCGCCAAACGTGTCGCTGAAATCCGCGCCTGCTCCCGACGGGAAGCCGAGCAGATCATCGCCGGTGGCTGGGTGAGGGTGGCGGGTGTCGTGGTCGAGGAGCCACAGTTCCGCGTCGCGGATCAACTGATCGAGATCGACCCACAGGCCAGCTCAGGGCAGGCCGAACCGGTCACCCTGCTGCTGCACAAGCCGCGCGGCTATTCCACGGGTCAGGCGGACGCCGGTCAGCCCGCGCAGCAACTGCTGGAGGTCGCACGCTTGTGGCCGGACGACGATTCCGGATGCCATCCCCTGAAAATGCATTTCACCAGGCTCACCGCTTGCGTGCCGCTGGAAACCGAAGCCAGCGGCCTCGTCGTCTATACCCAGGACTGGCGCGTGGCGCGCAAGCTGACGGAAAACGCCGCCAGCGTGGAACACGAGCTCGTCGCGGAAGTGGCGGGCGAGCTGGCCGTCGGCGGACTCGAACGGCTGAACCAGGGGATCCGCTTCAATGGCCGCGTTCCCGCCGCGATCAAGGTCAGCTGGCAGAACGAAGCGCGCTTGCGCTTCGCCCTGAAAGGCGCTCAACCCGGTCAGGTCGCGCACATGTGCGAGGCCGTCGGACTGCGGGTGCTGGCGATGAAACGGTTGCGCCTCGGCAGCGTTCCCCTGGGCAAGCTGCCGCCCGGGCAGTGGCGTTACCTGCGTGCGGGCGAGCGCTTCTGAACCTCGGGAGAGCGCATGAAGGAGCCCACCCTTTGGTATTTCGCCGATCCCATGTGCTCCTGGTGCTGGGGATTCTCGCCCGTCATCGAGGCGATCCGGGAAGCGTACCGTGATCGCCTGAAGGTGGCCCTGATCCTCGGCGGCCTCCGGGTCGGCACGACGGACGTCATGAGCGACGGACAGCGGCGGGAGATCCTCCAGCACTGGCACGAGGTGCACGAGAAAACCGGGCAGCCCTTCCTCTTCGCGGGCGCTCTGGGCGACGGTTTCGTCTACGACACCGAACCCGCCTGTCGCGCCGTGCTGGCCATCGCGGAACAGGATCCCAAGGCCGTGTTCCCCCTGTTCAAGTCGATCCAGATGGCCTTCTATGGCGAGGGCCGGGATGTAACCCACCCGGATGTCCTGGTTGAACTGGTGGAAGGCCTGGGCGTGGAGAGGCGCGCTTTTTTGGCCGCATTCGAGTCCGAGCAGGCGAGGGCGAACACCCTCGCCCATTTCCAGATGGCGCGGAAATTGGCGGTGCGTGGCTTTCCCACGCTGGTCGCGCAGCAGGGCGAGCGGCACGCGGTGCTCACCATGGGGTATCGCCCCCTGCGGGAGCTCCAGGCAGACATCGAGCACTGGCTTGCGGCGGCCGCGAGCATCCGTCCGTCACCGCTGGAATAACGCAACGGCCGAATCGGGGACGCCGCGCGCGCCGTGTTGTCCGGGACCCTCCGGCACGGCGGCGGCCGCCGGAGAGACAGCCTCAGCGGCCCGCCTTCATCCGATCCAGGGGTTCCATGCCCTGGCCATGTCGAGGGCCTCGCTCCCCCCTTCCGGACCGGTCAGGACGAGGGTGGCGCGGTGGATGCGGCCCAGGCGCAGTCCGCGCAGCAAGGGCCGGAACCAGTCGGCGTCAAGGCGGTCGGCGGCGCTCGTGTCGGCGTCGGCCGGGAACTCGGGCAGCAGCAGCAGGCTGCTGCTGGCACGCGGCAGGTCGGCCAGCCGTGCAGGGCAGGGCATGACAGGGCTGCCGGACAGTCGCGCCAGCGCCAGCGCATCCACATGATCGGCGCCGATCTGGCTGTAGCCATGCCCGCATTTCGACATCTGGCCGCCGCCCCAGAGCCAGAGGCTGTTGATGGGCGCCTGGCCACGCTGCTCACGCGCCTGGTTCACCGGGTGGTCGTGGAGGATGATCTGGGCGTCGTTGATCAGGCGCATGGCCTGCGTCGCGGCGGGACCGCTGGGTAGCGCGGAGTTCACATGGCGCGTACTGACTTCGTCGAGTGGCGTGGTCCGCAAGTCGATGGCGCGGGCCGGGTGGCCATACCAGCGCGTCGCCACGGGAGCCAACAGATGCCAGCCAGCTTCCCGGAACAAGGGCATGAGGCTTGTGGCCAGGGCGGCGGCTTCCGCCGAGTCGAGTCCGACGTGGGCCGCATCGAGCAGGGTCAGACCGCGCATGCCGACCCGCAGGTGCACCGGGTCGGCGCGCAGCCAGTAACCGATGTTGGCATTGATGCCGTCGTAGGTCGCGGTGATGGGCGCGAGGGGCCAGTCTGCCTGGCGCTCGACGGCGAATGCCCGGCTCAGGGCTTCGGCGAGGCTGGTCTCGCCGCCGAGGCGGCGGCCGCGCGCGAGCAGGCGCTCGAGTCCCGGCATCGCGATCGTTTCGCTGTGGGGAGAATCACGCCATGCCGCCAGGCCGGGGACGATCAGATGAAGTTCACGCATACTCGGCAGTGTCTCAATTCGGAACACGCTCATGCAACAGACCTTCACCACCTTCGCGATCAGGACTCGCGGCAAGGGACTGTATGACTTCACCGACGAGGTCTCGCAGTGGCTGCGCGACGCGGGTCCGCGCGACGGCCTGCTCACCTTGTTCGTGCGCCATACCTCGGCCAGCCTCGTCGTTCAGGAGAACGCCGACCCCGACGTTCAGGCCGATCTGGAACGTTTTCTTTCCCGCCTGGTGCCGGAGCACGACCCGATCTATCGCCACACCCTGGAAGGCCCCGATGACATGCCGGCGCATGTGCGCGCGGCGCTGACCCAGACCCAGTTGTCCATTCCGGTCAGGGCGGGGAGCATGCAGTTGGGCACCTGGCAGGGCATCTATCTGTTCGAGCACCGTCGCGCGGGGCATAGCCGCGAAGTCGCGGCGCATCTGATCGGCACGTAGGAGGCCCATCACGGGCCGATGACGACGCTCGCTCGGGCATGGCAGGCACTTCGTGGATGCCTTGATCGGCCCGCGAGCGGACCGCCTACTCGACTTCGCTCTCGAAGCCCGCTTGCGCCAGTTCCGCCGCGCGCACCACGGCGCGCGCCTTGTTGCAGGTTTCCAGCCATTCGCTCTCGGGCACCGAGTCGGCGACGATGCCGGCGCCGGCCTGCACATAGAGCGTGTTGTCCTTGACCACCGCGGTGCGGATGGCGATGGCGACATCCATGTCGCCGTTGAAGCCGAGGTAGCCGACGGCGCCGGCATAGACGCCGCGCTTGGTCGGCTCCAGTTCATCGATGATTTCCATCGCCCGGATCTTCGGCGCGCCGGAGACGGTGCCGGCGGGGAAGGTGGCGCGCAGCACGTCCATCGCGCTCATTTCCGGGCGCAGGCTGGCTTCGACGTTGGAGACGATGTGCATGACATGCGAATAGCGTTCGATGGTCATGTTCTCGGTGACCTTCACCGTGCCGACCTGGGCGACGCGGCCGGCGTCGTTGCGGCCGAGGTCCATGAGTTGGACGTGCTCGGCGCGCTCCTTGGGGTCGGCCAGGAGTTCCGCCTCCAGGCGCTGGTCTTCCTCGCGGCTGGCGCCGCGCGGCCGCGTGCCGGCGATGGGGCGGACGGTCACCCGCTTGCCGCCGCCGTCATCTTCCAGGCGTACCAGGATCTCCGGCGAGGAACCCACGACATGGAAACTGCCCATGTCGTAATAGAACATGTAGGGCGAGGGGTTGAGGCCGCGCAACGCCCGGTACAACGACAGCGGGTGCGCGTGGAACGGCCGGCTCAAGCGCTGTGAGAGCACCACCTGCATGATGTCGCCCTCGGTGATGTAGCGCTTGGCGCGCACCACCGCGTCCTTGAACGCCTGTTCTCCGAATTCGGACACCGCCTCGAAGCCGTTGCCGGCGGTGCCGCCAGGGGGGACGGCGGGGCGGATCAGGCGGCGGGACAGTTCCTTCAGCCGCTGGTGGGCCTTCAGGTAGGCCTCGGGTTCCAGCGGGTCGGCGTAGACGATCAGGGTGAGGCGGCCGGAGAGGTTGTCCACCACGGCCAGTTCATCGCTGAGCAGGAGCAGGATGTCGGGGGTGTTGACCGGGTCCGCCTTGCGTGTCTCGGCCAGCTTCTTCTCGATGTAGCGCACCGTGTCGTAGCCGAAGTAACCGCACAGGCCGCCGGGAAAGCGCGGCAGGCCGGGCACCGGCGCCGCCTTGAAGCGGGCCAGATAGTCTTCGATGAAGGCTAGTGGGTCGTCACAGTTGGACTGCTCGACCGGCAGGCCGTTGGTTTCGATGCTGACGAAGTGACCGTGCACGCGCAGCACGGTGCGGGCGGGCAGGCCGATGAAGGAATAGCGGCCGAAACGTTCGCCGCC
>CAZONS010000296.1:0-4747 GCA_964581195.1 uncultured Thiobacillus sp.
GACGTCGATGCCGCGCGGCGATTGACGGGGGGCGAGGGTGTGGACGACTGGCAAAGCGGCACCGCCGGCTTCAAGCTGGAGCGCCTGCGGGAGAACGGAACATGGCTTGTGCAGGGGGGCGTGACGCGCACCCGCGCCGGGGACGAGGTGGCCCTGACCCGCGCGCCGCCCGCCAGCACGGGGGTGACGGTGACGGAAAAGGTCGCGAACACCTATCTGATGGCGCGCTGGGAGCAACAGTCCGGGCCGGCGCGCGAGGACAGCCTGCAGTTTTCCCTGGAGCACTCCGATTTCCAGCACGTCGTGCTGACCGAGCACCGGATCACCGCCGATCTGGAATACCAGCAGCGCGTGCTGCTGGACGCGCGGCAGGAATTGATCTGGGGGCTGGCCTACCGCTACAGCGGCGACCGGATCGATGATTCAGCCATGATTCAGGTCGGCGAGCGGGAACGCGACACCGCGTCGTACAGCGCCTATGCGCAGGACGAGATCACCCTGGAACCGGGACGCTGGCGTTTGAGTCTGGGCGCGCGCCTGGAGCACAACGACTACACCGGCTTCGGCTTCCAGCCCAACCTGCGCCTGTTGTGGACGCCGGATGCGCAACACAGCGGCTGGCTGTCGCTGGCTCGCGCCAATCGCACGCCGTCGCGCATCGAACGCGGCGGTTCCGCCTATATCCAGGCCGATCCGGCGGGGGTGCCGCCGAGCGTGGTGCAACTGGTCAGCGGCGCGCTCGACGAAGAGCGCGTGACCGCCCTCGACCTGGGCTGGCGGCATCAGTTCAACGCCACGGCCAGCCTGGATCTGGCCGCCTTCTACAACCGCTATGACAATCTGCGCGGCGCCGCCTACACGGCGCCGCGATTGATATTGCCGGCGGGCTACCTGCTCATCCAGACCGACCCGAACAACGCCAACCGCGCCGATACATACGGCCTGGAGGCCAGCCTCGATTGGCGTCCGAAGCCCGACTGGCGCCTGCAGGCGAACTACAGCTGGCTGCGCTACGGAGTGCATACCGCCTCCCTGCCGGGGCAGAGCCCCAGCGATTATGCGGGTGTCTCCCCGTCCCATCAGTTCTCGCTGCGCTCATCACTGGATATCACCCCGACCTTGCGTTGGGATGCCTGGTTGCGCCATGTCGGCGAAGTCGAGCGTTTCGGCGTGGACGCCTATACGGATCTGGACATGCGCCTGGCCTGGCAGCCGCGCAAGGATCTGGAAGTGTCCCTGGTCGGTCAGCATCTGCTCGACCGCGCCCATCCCGAATACGGCTCCTATTTCATCCTTTCCACACCCAGCGAGATCGAGCGTGGTTACTACGTCAAGGTGGACTGGAAATTCTGACCATGACGGCTCCGATCAGAATGCCATGGCTGTTCGCCGCGCTGTCGGCGCTGTGTCCGCCGCCGCTGGCCGCGGCGGGCACGGAGGCCGGCGTCGAGGATGAGCTCAAGGCCGGATTCGTGCTCAATTTCACCATGTACACGGAGTGGCCCGCCGGAGTGCTCGGCGGTCACGATCTGCTGATCTGCAGCGTCGAGCCGCGGGCCCTGTCGGGGAGGCTGGAAACGCTGCAGGGCCGAACCGTCTCCGGCCGCTCGATCCGCGTGCTGGTGACGAGCCGTCCCAGCGAATGGAACGCCTGCCAGGTCCTGTTCATCGACGCGGATGCGCGACACCGACCGGATGCGGTGCCGCGCGCGTTGGGCCTGGCGCCGGTGCTGACGGTCAGTGACGCGCCGGGTTTCATCCAGGCGGGCGGCATGATCGGACTGAAACTGCGTGGTGGCCGGATCCGGTTCGAGATCAATCAGGGCGCCGCCCGCGAATCGGGGCTGGTATTGAGTAGCCAGTTGCTGAAACTCGCCGATACGGTGTTGCCATGAGGTCGTTGCCATGAGGTCGTTGTCATGACCCCGCTCACCCTGCGGCGGCGACTGATCCTGATGCTGGCCGGAATGGCCCTGCTGGTGCTGATCCTGGCGCTGCTGATCTCCACCGTGACCGGGGTGTTGCGGCAGCAGAGCGCCATGCTGAAGCAATTGCGCGGTGTCACCCAGTTGCTCACGGACAACGTCGAGTCGGCGGTGGTGTTCGGCGACGCCAAGGCGGCGACGGTCAGTCTCGCCAGCCTGCGGGAGCGGGGGGAGGTGCTGGCGGCGCGCATCGTGCTGCCCGACGGCGAGGTGTTCGCGGTGTATCCGGAAACCGCCGGAGCCGACAGCTTCGAAGGTCTCGAACCGCTGGATTTCGGCGCCCGCATGCCCCTCACCGCCTCGCGTCTGCGCTTCGATCAGGACATCCTGAGCAGCCATGGCGCGGCGGAGCGCCACGGCACCTTGTCCCTGGTCATCGACCTGTCCGGCATGTGGGGGCAGATCCGTCAGGACGTGCTGGTCACGCTGGGCCTGAGTCTGCTGGTCTTTCTGATGGCGGTGCTGTTGGCGCAGCGTCTGCAGCGACGCATCAGCGAGCCCATCCTGGAACTCGCGGAAACCACCCGCCGGGTCGCCCAGACGCAGCGTTACGACCTGCGCATCGTCAAGCGCGGCCAGGATGAGATCGGTCAACTGGCGGATGGCTTCAACGACATGATGCGTGAGATCCAGTCGCGCGACGCCAGCCTGCTGCGCCACCGCGAGCATCTCGAGGAAATGGTGGAGGCCCGCACCGCCGAGCTGCGCGCCGCGAAGGACCAGGCCGAGGCCGCCAGCCGTTCCAAGAGCGAGTTTCTCGCGACCATGAGCCATGAGATCCGCACACCCATGAACGGGGTGCTGGGCATGAACGAGCTGTTGCTGGAGACGCGGCTGGATGCCACCCAGCAGCGATACGCCGAGGCGGTGATGCGTTCCGGCCACCACCTGCTCGGCATCATCAACGACATCCTGGACTTCTCCAAGATCGAGTCCGGCCACATGGAACTGGAAATCGTGGATTGCGACCTGGGCGAACTGGTGGAGGATGCCGTCGCCATGTTCGCGCAGCCGGCCGTGGAAAAGGGTCTGGAACTGGTCTGCCAGATCTCGCCCGTCAATCAGTGCCTGTGGGTGCGGGGAGATCCGTTCCGCCTGCGTCAGGTGCTGGTCAATCTGATCAACAATGCCATCAAGTTCACCGAGCGCGGCGAGGTCGTCGTCCGCGCCCGCCTGCGCGAAGGGGACGACGACCAGGTGCGCGTGCATATCAGCGTCGAGGATACCGGCATCGGCGTACCCGCCGAGGCGCGCGAGAAGATCTTCGCGCACTTCAGCCAGGCCGATGGCTCCACCACTCGCCAGTTCGGCGGCACCGGCCTGGGCCTGGCGATCTGCCGGCAACTGGTCGAGTTGATGGGCGGCGGCATCGGTGTGGACAGCCTGGATGGACACGGCTCGACATTCTGGGTCGACCTCGTCCTGCCGCGCGGCCGCGCCGTCTCCCCCGCCCCGGCGGGCCAGCCCGAACTGGAGGGCAGGCAGGTGCTGGTGGTCGACGACAACCCCACCAACCTGGAGATCCTGCGGCTGCAGCTCGACGGCTGGCGGATGCGGGCCACCTGCGTGGCGACCGGCGAGGCCGCCTTGCGGGAACTCGCGGCGGCCGCGCGGATGGGCGAGCCCTATGAGCTGGTCCTTCTGGACATGCACATGCCCGGCATGGATGGCCTGCAACTCGCGCGCGAGATACAGTCGCGACCGACCCTGGCGCGGACGCGTCTGTTGCTGCTCACTTCCGCCCAGACCACGGGGAGCAGCCAGGAGCTCCGCGAGGCCGGCATTCAACGCTGCGTCAACAAGCCCATCCGCCGCGCCGAGCTGCATGAAGTGATCCGCGCCACGTTGAGCGCGGGCGCGACCGCCGCGTCCTCACCGCCCGCCCCAGCCGCCGACGCCAGGGACGACACCCGCCTGCGCGGTCATGTCCTGCTGGCGGAGGACAACCCGGTCAATCAGGAAGTGGCGCGGGCCATGCTCGATGGCCTCGGCGTGCGGGTGGATGTCGCCGTCAATGGCAAGGAGGCGCTGGCGATGCGGGCTCGCCGCGACTACGACCTGATCCTCATGGATTGCCAGATGCCGGTGATGGACGGCTACCAGGCCACCGCCGAAATCCGCGCGCTGGAGGCCGCGGGCGACAGCCGCCTGCCCATCGTGGCCATGACCGCCAACGCCATGGAGGGCGATCGCCAGCGCTGTCTGGAAGCGGGCATGGACGACTATCTGGCCAAGCCCTATTCCATGAGCCAACTGGCTCAGGTCCTGGGCCGCTGGCTGCCGCTGGTGAAGCCGGAGGAGGCGACGGTGGAGGAGGGGGCCGCGGCCGAGCCGGCATCCGACGCCGCCCTCGACTCCCGCCACCTGGAACACCTGCGCGACCTGGATTCGGCTGGCGGCATGACGCTGGCGCACAGGATCATGCGGGTCTATCTTGACGCTTCGGGGGAAAACATGGCGGGCCTGGAACAGGCCCTGGTCAGCGGTGACGCGGAAGCGTTGCGGCATGCCGCGCACACGCTCAAATCCAGTTCCGCGAATGTCGGCGCGCCACGGCTGTCGGCGTTGTTCAAGCGGCTGGAGGGCATGGGCGCCCGGGCCGACATGGTCGAGGCGCGCGCCGCGATGGAGGCGGTCCGGCTGGAATATGCGCGCGTGGTGAACGCGCTGCGAGCGTTGATGAAGGATGACTCATGACTGTATCCAGCCCTCGTGTCCTGGTCGCCGATGATGACCTCACCACGCGCTTGTTGATGCAGGCG
>CAZONS010000297.1:0-2772 GCA_964581195.1 uncultured Thiobacillus sp.
GCCGGTGCGGGTGGAACGTGAAGGTTCGAGCCGGTGAAACGGCTGGAAGACGGCTTCCCGCTCCGCCTCGGGGATGCCCGGGCCACGATCGAGCACCCGGACCTCCAGTTCTTCCGGGTCGAACTCGACCTCCGTCGGCGCGGTGCCGCCATAGCGCAGGGCGTTGTCGAGCAGGTTGCCGACCGCGCGCCGGAATGCCAGGGAGCGCAGGCGCAGACGCAGCGGCGCGGTGGCGGTGTACTCGATCCGGTTGCCGGCGCGGCGGGCCGCGTCGACGATTTCGCCGAGCAGGAGGCCAGGGTCGGCCTCGCCCAGGGGTTCGTCGAAGCCCTGGCCCAGCTCGAGACAGCGGCCGATCAGGTCGTTCATCGCGTCCACGTCGCGCATCAGACGCTGCGCCAGTTCCGGGTCATGCCCTTCCGAGAGCATGCCCAGGGCCAGGCGCATCCGCGTCAGCGGCGTGCGCAGATCGTGGGAGATGCCGGCGAGCAGGACGGTGCGGCTGGCGATCAGGTCGCGCACCTGGGTGACCATGCGGTTGAACGAGGTCACGCAGGTGTCGAACTCTTCCGGGCCGCCGACCGGCAAGGGGTCCGGACAGTCGCCCGCGCCCATTCTCTGGGCCGCGGTCGACAGCCGCCGCAGGGGCGCGGTCAGGCGGCGGGCGAGATAGGCCGAAGTGATGAAGGTGGCGGCGGCGCCGACGATGAGGATCAGGGCCAGGGCGCCGGGAGGGAAGACGCCGCTGCGCTCGCTGGAGAAGCCGACCCGGACCGGCCCCCGGGAGGTGGGGATGTCGGCCCAGAGCCATTGCCTGTCGGCGGCGGCGATGCGCAGTTCGATGGCGTGCCCGGTGCGGCGGGCGATGGCATCCTCGATGAAGTAGTAGTAGGGCAGCCGCTTGGAGAATTCGGACAGCGGCGTGGTGGCGGCGCCGATCCGCAATTCATAGTCGCGCAGGGCATGCGCCAGGTAATCCTGGCGCGCCGCTTGCGGCAGCCGGCTCCAGTCCTCGGCGACATCCACCAGCCGCGCGGCCAGGTCGTCGGCGGCGCGCTGGCCGAGCGGCACCAGGGCGAAATGGGCGATGGCGCCGATGGCGAAGATCTGGAAGGCCAGCGACACGCTGGCGATCACCAGGGTGGTGCGGCAGAGCAGGGTGCGCGGCCACTTCATGCGGCGTGTCCGCCGGGCGTGAACAGGTAGCCTTCGCCGCGCACGGTGCGGATGTAGACGGGGTGGGTCAGGTCGGGCTCGATGCGGCGGCGCAGGCGGGTCACCCGCACGTCCACCATGCGGTCGAAGGGGGAGCGGTCATAGCCGCGCAGCAGTTCGACCAGGCGGTCGCGGCTGAGGACCTGGTCGGGATGGTCGACGAAAGCCAGCAGGAGCGCGTATTCGGCGCCCGACAGTGGCAGGGTCTCGCCGTTGCGGCTGAGGTGGCGGGTCTGGCGATCCAGCACGCAGGGGCCGAAGCGGAACAGGCGGCCGGCCTGCGGCGGCATTTGCGCGCGGCGCAGCACCGCGCGGACACGGGCAAGCAGTTCGCGGTGGTCGAAGGGCTTGGCCAGGTAGTCGTCCGCGCCCACTTCCAGGCCGACGATGCGATCGACCGAATCACCGCGCGCCGAGAGCATGATCACCGGCGGTCCGCCGTGCTCGCGCAGCCCCCGCGCGAGGCTGAGGCCATCCTCTCCGGGCAGCATGATGTCGAGCAGGATCAGATCGACCGGCTGGCTGGCCAGGTGCTGTCGCATGGCCGTGCCATCACCGACGCCGGACATGCGGTAACCATTCTGGCCGAGGTAACGCATCACCAGTTCGCGCAACTCGACATCGTCATCGACGATCAGGATATGGCGCTCCTCCGACATGCCGGTCTGCTCCTTCATTTCAGGGTGAAACACGCGGGAAACCATCGGTAACCGATGCGCATCCGGTGCAATTCTATAGAAACGGGCGTTTCCCATGATGCGGCAACGGGCCGATTGGTCCGCGTTCAACCGAAATAAGGAGCCATTCCATGTCGCATCGCAAGCCTGTCGTCTCCCGTCTGTTCGCCTGTCTGCTCGTCTTTTCCCTGCCCCTGGGGCTGTCGTCCGCCAGCGCGGGCGAGGCCAGGCCGGATGCCAAGGCGGCCATGCAGATCGTGCAGAAACAGATGGCCTTGATGACCCCGGAGCTGCAGCAGAAGGTCAAGGCGTTGTCGCCCGAGATCAAGCAGTTCCTCGCCCATGTGGCGGGCAAGCATAGCCGCAAGAGCGAGACCCTGACCCTGGCCCAGGTCATGCAGGAGGTGTTGGCGGATTACCAGGCCATGGCCATGGCCATCAGCATGGATAACGGCGAGGCCGCGGCCGAGGCCGCGCGCCGTCTCGCCGATCACCGCCTGCCGCGCGGCGGCCTGCTGCCCTATATGCCGCTCCATATGGTGAACACCCAGGATCTGTCGGTGCTGCCGGCGATGGAGGAAGCGGTGGAAGGCGGCTCACTGCGCCTCGCCGAGGCGGCGGAGAAAGGCGACATGATCGGCGCCGCCGGCCATCTCGGTGAGGTGACCCGGGGCTGTGTGGCCTGCCATCAGCATTTCCGGGGCCAGCCCGGCACCACCGCCCTGCTGCGCAAATAACCGAATACGAAGGAGACGAACATGATTCGGACCAAACCCCTCATCGTCGCCCTCACCCTGGTGGGCGCGGCCGCCACGCCCGCCCATGCCACCAACGGCGATCAGATGATCGGCGTCACCGCCACCCAGTGGGGCATGGGCGG
>CAZONS010000297.1:2872-4734 GCA_964581195.1 uncultured Thiobacillus sp.
ACGGCGGCGGCGGCGGGCAATCAGGCGGTGGTGACCACCAAGCAGTTCTACAAGATCGCGCCGGGCTTCGGTTTCCGGGTCAACGACAAGCTGAGCGTGGGCGCGGCGCTGAACATCGACTACCAGAGTCTGGCGCTGTCGAATCCGATGTATACGCTGCCACAGAACCAGGTGTACGGCTTTGGCGTGACCGCCGGCCTGATCTACAAGCCCAGTGACCAACTGCGCGTCGGCGCCGCCTGGGTCAGCGAGCAGAACATGTCGGCGTTCCACTGGAACACGGCGGCGGGTCCGATCGAGATGACCATGGACGGCCCCCAGCAACTCGCCCTCGGCGTGGCGTTCACGCCCATGCCGGGGATGCTGGTGGAAGCGGACATCAAGCACATCGCCTTCAGCGACGTGCTGGGCACCGTGGCGATCTCGCGGCCCGCCGGCTACACCGGGGCGATTCCGGCGAGCATGAACTTCGGCTGGGAGGACCAGACGGTGTTCTCGCTGGGCATCCAGAAGGCGATCGACCCGAAGACCACGGTGCGCATGGGTCTGAACTACGGCAAATCGCCGATCGGCCCCGAGGACGTCAATGCCAACATCGGCTCGCTGGCGGTGACCGAGAAACATCTCTCTCTCGGCATCAGCCGCCAGATCAGCGACCGGGTCACGGGGTCGCTCTCCTATATGCGCGCCTTCCGGAATGCCGTGACTTCGGATGTCGCCCCGTTCAACACCATCGAGCTGGAGCAGAACATCCTCAATCTGCAGATCAGCTACAAACTTTAAGCAAGGAGTGCCGCATGACTGTCGATCGCATCGTCCACCTGGTGGCGGGCACCATGGTGATCCTGAGCGTCGCCCTGGCGCATTTCGTCCACGCCGACTGGATCTGGCTGGCCGTATTCGTTGGCGCCAACCTGGCGCAGAGCGGGCTGACCCGTTTCTGCCCGCTGGCGGCCATGCTGAAGAAAGCCGGCGTGCCGGAGTCGCCCCGCTGTTGCGGATGACGCACCGCGCCGCCAGGCGCGGCCTCATTCCTCGCCGCCGGCCTCCATGCCCAGTTCCTGGATCTTGCGGGTGAGGGTGTTGCGGCCCCAGCCGAGCAGGGTGGCGGCTTCGATCTTGCGGCCGCCGGTGTGGGCGAGGGCGACCCGGATCAGGGTGCGCTCGAACTCGCCGGTGAGGTCGTCGAGGATGCCCGAGTCGCCGCGCGCCAGGCGCGCCTGCGCGGTGCGGGCCAGCGCTTCGCTCCAGTTCATGGCGGCGCTGACCGACTCCTGATTCGCTTCCGGCGGCAGGTCCTTGGCCTCCACCACCTGGCTCGGGGCCATGACCGTGAGCCAGTGGCACAGGTTTTCCAGCTGCCGCACATTGCCGGGATAGGGCAGCGCGGCCATCGCCTGCATCGCCTCGTCCGACATCTGCTTCATCTCCACACCGAGTTCCCGCGCGCTCTTCTGCAGGAAATGCCGCGCCAGCAGGGGAATGTCCTCGCGCCGCTCGCGCAAGGAGGGCAGCTTGATGCGGATGACGTTGAGACGGTGGAACAGGTCCTCGCGGAACAGGCCGGCGCGGACCCGGTCCTCCAGGTTCTGGTGGGTGGCGGCGATGACCCGGACATTGACCCGAACCGGGGCGTGGCCGCCGACCCGGTAGAACTCGCCGTCCGCCAGCACCCGCAGCAGGCGGGTCTGCAGGTCGGGCGGCATGTCGCCGATCTCGTCGAGAAACAGGGTGCCGCCGTCGGCCTGCTCGAAGCGACCGCGGCGCGAGCCGGTGGCGCCGGTGAAGGCGCCGCGCTCGTGGCCGAACAGCTCCGACTCGAGCAAATCCTTCGGGATGGCGGCGGTGTTGAGCGCGATGAA
>CAZONS010000298.1:0-4727 GCA_964581195.1 uncultured Thiobacillus sp.
GCTTCAACCACAGCAATCTCACCTTCGGTCAGCTCTACGCCTACTCGGAGAACTTCGTCCTGCCCTTCTCCCATGATGAAGTGGTGCACGGCAAGCAATCGCTGCTCGGCAAGATGCCGGGCGATGCCTGGCAGAAGTTCGCCAACCTGCGCGTGCTGCTGGCCTACCAGATGCTCAGCCCCGGCAAGAAGCTCAACTTCATGGGCAACGAGTTCGGCCAGGGCCGCGAGTGGTCGACCCAGGGCGGTCTCGACTGGGACCTGCTGGACATCGACTGGCATGCCGGCATCAAGACCTGCTTGCGCGACCTCAACCGCCTCTACCGCGACCTGCCGCCGTTGCACGAACTGGACTTCTTCTCCGAGGGTTTCGCCTGGATCGACTGCCACGACGCCGACCAGTCCATCCTCAGCTTCCAGCGCCGCGACAGCAAGGGCCGTTCGCTCATCATCGCCTTCAACTTCACCCCGGTACCGCGTGACGGCTACCGCATCGGCGCCCCCGCCGCCGGCTTCTGGCGGGAGATATTCAACAGCGACTCCAGCTTCTACGGCGGCGGCAACCTCGGCAACGGCGCCGGTCTGATGACGGAAGAAAAACCCTGGATGGGCTATCCTCAATCCGTCGTCATCACCCTGCCGCCGCTGGCGGCGGTGGTGCTGTATCAGGATTGAACCAACCTTCGAGTCCATGCCCCTGAATCGCAATCTGAATCTTGATTCGGCGACGCTGGCGCGCTTTTGCGACCAGCACGCCATACGCCGCCTGGCCTTGTATGGCTCCGTGTTGAAGGGCCTGGATCGCCCGGACAGCGACGTCGATTTTCTGGTGGAATTCGAGCCCGGCGCGGCGCCCGGCCTCCTGGCCCTTGTGGATATGGAAGCGGAACTCTCCGCCCTGCTCGAAGGCAGGCCCGTGGAGCTACGCACCGCGATGGACCTTTCCCACCACTTCCGCGACGAGGTGATACGCACGGCGGAAGTGCAATATGCGCGCTGAAGATCGGGTGCGCCTGTTGCACATGATCGACGCGGCCGAGTCCATCGATCAATTCCTGACGGGACGCGAACGCGCCCATCTGGATCAGGATCGGATGTTGCTGTTCGCCGTCATCCGGGCGATCGAAATCATCGGCGAAGCCGCTGGAAAAATATCGCGTGACACACAGCTTGCCCACCCAACAATCCCCTGGAGCG
The DNA here is from genome assembly GCA_964581195.1 of uncultured Thiobacillus sp. Classification (GTDB taxonomy): domain Bacteria; phylum Pseudomonadota; class Gammaproteobacteria; order Burkholderiales; family Thiobacillaceae; genus PFJX01. Next base: position 1,197 of record CAZONS010000298.1, read on the forward strand.
CCATCGTCGGCATGCGCAATCGCCTGATTCACGGCTATTTCGATATCGACACGGACATCGTCTGGAGCACGGTCTCCCGGGAAATCCCCACTTTGCTGTCCCGGTTGCGCGCCATGGCCGCAACCGGCCAAGATGGCCGCTGAATCCTTCCCCCAAGACACTCGCATACCATGCCCTCTCCCACCCAAACCGCCGCCTGGCAAGCCCTGAAGGAAGAACGTCGCGCCTGGAATGCGCTGCATCTGCGCGACCTCTTCGCCAAGGACAAGAAACGCTTCGAACGCTACTCCCTGCAACTGGACGACCTGTTGCTGGATTATTCGAAGAACCTGATTCGCCCGCATACCCTGAAGCTGCTGCTGAAGCTGGCGAAGGAAACCGGGGTCGAGATCCTGCGCGACGCGATGTTCGCCGGCGACAGGATCAATCTCACCGAGGACCGCGCGGTGCTGCACACGGCGCTACGCAACCGTTCGGACCGCGCGGTCATGGTCGACGGTCATGACGTGATGCCGGAGGTGCGCGACGTGCTCGAGCGCATGCGCGCGTTCGCCGACAAGGTGCGCACCGGCAAGTGGAAGGGCTTCGCCGCCAAGGGCGGCAGCGGCAAGCCGATCACGGACGTGGTCAACATCGGCATCGGCGGCTCCGATCTCGGCCCGGCGATGGCCTGCCTGGCGCTGAAACCCTATGGCGGCAACATCCGCGTCCACTTCGTCTCCAACGTCGACCCCAGCCACCTGCACGACACCCTGGAAGACCTCGACCCGGCCACCACCCTGTTCATCGTCGCCTCGAAGACCTTCACCACGCAGGAGACCCTGCTCAACGCCGAGGCCGCCCGCGCCTGGCTGCTGGATGGCATGAAGGCTGAAAAGGCGGTGGCCCGGCACTTCGTCGCCGTGTCCACCAATGCCGAAGCGGTCACCGCGTTCGGCATCGACCCGGCCAACATGTTCGGCTTCTGGGACTGGGTGGGCGGCCGATATTCGCTGTGGAGCGCCATCGGTCTGCCCATCGCGCTGTACATCGGCATGGACGCGTTCGAGGAACTGCTGGCCGGCGCCCACGACATGGACGAGCACTTCCGCGCGGCGCCGCTGGCGGAAAACATGCCGGTGCTGATGGCCCTGCTCGGCGTCTGGTACAACAACTTCTGGGACGCGCAGAGCTACGCGGTGCTCCCCTACGAACAGCGTCTCGCCCGCTTCCCCGCCTACCTCCAGCAACTCGACATGGAGAGCAACGGCAAGGGCGTGATGCGCGACGGCAAACCGGTCAAGACCTCCAGCGGTCCGGTGTTGTTCGGCGAGCCGGGCACCAATGGCCAGCACGCCTTCTATCAGCTGATCCACCAGGGCACCAAGCTGATTCCTTGCGACTTCCTCGCCGCCGCGGAATCGCACAACGATGTGAATGGCCAGCATGCCGTGCTGCTCTCCAACTTCCTCGCCCAGACCGAGGCCCTGATGCGCGGCAAGACCGCCGCCGAGGTGGAAGCGGAACTCGCCGCCGCCGGCATGGGCAAGCGTGAGCTCAAGGCCCTGCTGCCGCACAAGGTCTTTCCCGGCAACCGGCCGACCAACACCCTGCTCTATCGCAAGCTGACGCCGCGCACCCTCGGCCGCCTGATCGCGCTCTACGAGCACAAGGTCTTCGTGCAGGGCGCCATCTGGGATCTCAACTCCTACGACCAGTGGGGCGTGGAACTGGGCAAGCAACTGGCGAAAGTGATCCTGCCGGAACTCACTGGCGACAAGGCGAGCGGCAAGCACGACGCCTCGACCCAGGCGCTGATCGCGCGACTGCGTGGCGGCGGCTCGACATGAGCGCGCGGGAGACCGCGGTCACCGAGCAGGTCCTGGATTCCAGCATCCAGATCCCCAGCCCGCCGACCCTGCTGACTGAACTCAACACCCTGCTCGACGCGGCCGACGTCAGCCTGAACCAGGTCGCGGAACTGCTGGCGCGCGATGCCGGCATCACCGCCCTGCTGTTCAAGCTCGCCGCCTCACCGGCATTCGGTGGCCGCAAGACACCGGACAGCATCGATCAGGTGATTTCCCTGCTCGGCCTGAGCACGGTGGCGGACCTGGCCCGGGGGCTGCTGTTGCGCGCCTCGTTCAGCGGCGACTCGGCCTTCCATGCCTGGTTCTGGGAACGTTCCGATGAAATCGCCCGCCTCGCCGGCGCCGTCGCCGCCGAGCGGCGCGCCGTCACCCGCCTGTCCCCCGGCCATGTGCAGCTCGCCGCCCTGTTCCACGACTGCGGGGTGCCGATCCTGGCGGGGCGCTTCCCGGAATACGTCGAGTTCTTCCGCCAGGGCGCCGGCCACGATTACCTCTGGCCACGAATACAGGAAGCGGATGCGCGCTTCAACACCAGTCACGCGGTGGTGGGCTACATGGTGGCGAAACACTGGAAGCTGCCCGCCTTTGTCTGCGAGGCGGTCCACCTGCACCACGAGCCCACCATCAAGGATGCGCGCGCCGCCGCCCTGGTGGCCATCCTGCAACTGGCCACCCATCTCCACAACCTGCACGGCATGAAGGATGACGTGGAATGGGAGGGGCAGCGCAACGCGGTCCTGGCCACCCTCGACATGAACGATCACGACCTCGCCGACATGGAAGAACACCTCTGATGGATTACACCACCCTCAAGTATCTGCACGCCCTCACCGTCGTCGCCACCCTGGCGCTGTTCCTGCTGCGCGGCTTCTGGATGCTCATCGATTCGCCACGCCTTGGCGCGCGCTGGCTGAGGATCGCGCCGCACGCCAATGACACCCTGCTGCTGGCGGCGGCCATCGCCATGCTGGTGGTGGCGGAACTCAACCCGCTCGATCAGCCCTGGCTGCTGGCCAAGATCATCGGTCTGCTCGCCTACATCGGCCTCGGCACGGTGGCGCTGAAACGCGGGCGGACCAAGGCGACCCGGGTGAAGGCGCTGATCGCCGCGCTCGGCGTCTTCGCCTATATCGTCGCGGTGGCGGTGACCAAACAGGTCATCCCGGGAGCCGTCTGATGGATCTGGCCAGCCTGATCGCGCTACGCCACGACCTGCACGCCCATCCCGAACTGGCGTTCGAGGAACATCGCAGCAGCGACGTGGTGGCCGAGTTCCTGCGTTCGCTCGGTCTGGAGGTGCATCGCGGCCTCGCCGGCACCGGCGTCGTCGGCGTGCTCAGGAATGGCGACAGTCCACGCATGATCGGCCTGCGCGCCGACATGGATGCCCTGCCCCTGCACGAACAGAACCTGTTCCCGCACCGCTCGCGGCATGAGGGCCGCATGCACGCCTGCGGCCATGACGGCCACACCGCGATGCTGCTGGGCGCGGCGCGGGAACTGGCCGGGAACGCGGATTTCGACGGCACCGTGGTGTTCATCTTCCAGCCCGCCGAGGAGACCGACGGCGGTGCCCGGGTGATGATCGAGCAGGGCCTGTTCGAACGCTTTCCCGTGGATGCGGTATTCGGCATGCACAACTGGCCGGGCCTGGCCGCCGGACGGTTCGCCGTGCACGCGG
>CAZONS010000299.1:0-4723 GCA_964581195.1 uncultured Thiobacillus sp.
ATCCAGTTTTTCGCCACTGAGAAGGGTCGCCTCCTCCTCGCTGTGGATGCGCGCCAGCACGGCGATGTTCGGATTGAGCATGCGCGCGATCTCCACCATGCGCCGGGCGCGCGTCGCATCCGGGGCGGCGATCACCAGCATGCGCGCGCGGGCGATATGGGCCTGGATCAGGATCTCCGGCGTGGTCGCGTCACCGGCAACCGCGTGAACGCCCGCTGCCCGCAGCCGCTCCACCACCTCCCGGTTCTGTTCCGCCACCACGGGGGCGATCCCGTGCCCGCCCAGTATCTCGGCGAGGTGTCGTCCGACCCGTCCGTAGCCCACCAGCACGACATGATCGGTGACCTGCTCCGCCGCGACGCTGGCGGGCAGTTCCGCCAGGGGGTCCGCCGGCCGCTCCAGCAAACGGGCAAGGGCGCGGTTGTCCTTGATGCGCGCCGCCACGGGGGAGATGGCGCCGAACAGCAGGGGGTTGAGGGAAATCGAGATCAGCGCGCCGGCCAGCAACAGGCTCTGTGCCTCGCCGGGCAGCAGACCCAGTTGCACGCCCAGGCCGGCCAGAATGAACGAGAACTCGCCGATCTGGGCCAGGCTGGCGGACACGGTGAGGGCGGTATTGAGGGGATAGCGGAAGGCCAGCACCAGCAGGAAGGCGGCCAGGGATTTGCCCAGCATGATGACGCCCACCACCAGCAGCACCCGTACCGGCTCCTGTACCAGCACCATGGGGTCGAACAGCATGCCCACGGAAACGAAGAACAACACCGAGAAGGCGTCCCGGAACGGCAGGGACTCCTGCGCCGCCCGGTAGCTCAGGTGGGACTCCCGCAGCACCATCCCGGCGAAAAAGGCGCCCAGGGCGAAGGAGACGCCGAACAGTTCGGCGGCGCCGAAGGCGATGCCCACGGCTGTGGCGATCACGCACAGGGTGAACAGCTCGCGGGAGCCGGTCTCCGCCACGTGCCACAGCGCCCGGGGCAGGAGCCGCCTGCCCACCACCAGCATCAACGCGATGAACAGGGCGATCTCGCCCAGGGTCAGCGCGAGCGTGGTCAGCAGTCGGGAGCTTTCCAGGGGCCCGGCGGCCCCGCCCCCCCCCAACCAACCTGCCAGGGGAGGCAGCAACACCAGCACCAGCACCATGGCCAGATCCTCGACGATGAGCCAGCCGACGGCGATCTGCCCGTTCACCGATTTGAGGATGCCGCGCTGTTCCAGGGCCCGCAGCAACACCACCGTGCTGGCTACGGACAGGGCAAGGCCAAACACCAGCCCGGCCCCGGGACTCCAGCCCCAGAAATGGGCCAGCAGCATGCCCAGGCCGGTCGCCACGGCGATCTGGAGAATGGCGCCGGGCAGGGCGATACGCCGCACGGCCATCAGGTCGCCGAGGGAGAAATGCAGGCCGACACCGAACATCAGCAGCATGACGCCAATCTCCGCCAACTGGGCGGAGAGTTTCTGGTCGGCGACGAAACCGGGCGTGGCCGGGCCGATGAGCACCCCGGCCAGCAGGTATCCCACCAGCGCCGGCAGCCCCAGGCGCACGGCCGCGAAGCCCAGCACCAGGGCGAGTCCAAGGCTGGCCGCGATGGTGGTGATCAGGGTGATGTCGTGGGGCATGGCGGTCTAGTGGGTTTTTGCGAATGCTATCAGGCGAACCGGGAACGACCGAGAGCCTTTGGCCCGCCAGACACTTACAGCCAACCGTGTTCCCGCCGGCACAGGCCGCGCATCTCGCAGTGTTCGCAGGTCCTGGGCGCGGCATTGGCGGGCAGCGCGGCACCCGCGGCCAGCGCGCTGAAGGTGCCGACCAGACGCTCGCCCTCGGCGGCGGCGGCCACCGCCAGATCACCCGGCCAGGCCAGGGTCTCCACCTTGTCGGCGTCGAGGCTGACGAAGCCGGCCTCGCTGGCGCCGCTGAGCCAGGCATAGGCGGTGAGCTGCGCGTCTTCCGCGCTGTCATCGAGCTTGCGCTTGAGCGTCTGCTTCGCCTGGGTCTTGTAGTCGAGCAGGGCGGTGCCCGCCGTGATCGTGTCCAGGCGATCGGCGCGGCCTTCCAGAAGGGTGTGTCGATCCGCCGACCATGCGATGGCGCGCGCGAGCTTTTCCTCGGCCTTCTCGAAACGGTAGCCAGCGGCCTCGCGTTGCAGCGCCCACTCCAGGTAGGCGGGGATTTGCCGCTCCCAGCGCGCGCGCCAGGCGCCGGCGAAATAGCCGCGCGCCTCGGCCGGCGCGAACACGCGTTCGCCGGTGGCGCGCAGGTCGGCCGCCAAGGCATCGCGGTCGACGCCGCCCAGGCTGGGTCGGCGGCCGTGGAAATCGGCGAGCACGGCATGAACCAGGCTGCCGTAATCGGCCTTGTCCATTTCCTCGGGCACCTCGTCCAGCGCATTGAGGCCGAGCAGGTGGCGGGCGAAGAACTGGTAGGGGCACGACACCAGGCTCTGCCAGGCGCTGACGCTGATCCGCTCCGGCGGCGTCTCGGCCGTCGGCGACGGCGCCGCCGGCGGCAGCGATTCGACGGCCGGCGCCGCATGATCCGGCGCGGCCCGCTTGATCCAGCCCCCTCCCCAGCCGGCGCGCTGGAACACGTCCAGGCGCAGCAGCCAGGGCGACAGGGGCTGTTCCTCGCCGGCCGCGACGTCCTGCCAGATCAGGGCGGCCCGGTCGCAACGGCTCATGGCGTCGGCGAGCGCGGCGCGGCTCTCCGCCTCGCGTTCTTCGGCGCCCGGCAGGCCGAGCTGCAGGCGGGTGGCGTCGTTGAACAGGCCGGCCGGGGCCTTGCCGGGCAGATGCGCGGCATCGACGCCGAGCAGCAGCAGGCCGTCGAGATCGCGCATGCGGGCGGCATTCAGGTGGGTGAGGCGGATCGGGCTCTGAACCCGATGATCGGCGAAGGTGGCCTGTTCCAGGTGCAGGGTGAGCCAGCGCCGCCACTCGGTGAGCGCGAAGCGCCGTTCATGACCCGAGGTTTCCCGCGCCAGGCCGGCGAGCAGCGCCAGCAGCTGCCTGCCCACCGGATCGGCGCGCAGCGCGGAGGTGGCGGCGAGGCGGTCGAAGGCGTCGAGCAGGCGGCGTGTCCAGTCGGCGAGCGGCAGTCGCGCGTCCGGAAACAGGCCGCGCGCCTGCTCGACGCGGCCGAGCAACCCGACGGCGGCGTCCAGCCCCTCCTGCCGCGCCAGGGTCAGGTGCCCGGCCAGGCCCTGTGGCGCGCCATGCCGGCGCCAGGCCCGTTCCAGGCCGTTGGCCGCGGCCTGGCGCGTGGCTTCCATGTCGGTGAAGGCGAAGGGCGACTTGATCAGGTCGATCAGATCGCGGAACCAGGCGTCGTCCATCACCACGTTCAGCCAGCGGTCGAGCACGTGGCTGGCGGCGGCGGTGGAGAAGGCCCAGCCGGTCTCGTCCTGGATCAGGATGTTCCGCCGTTCCAGCAGCGCGCGCAGGCGGCGCGCGGCCAGCCGGTCGTGGGCGACGATGGCGATGTCGCGGCGGCCTTCGCGCAGCCACGTCAGCAGAACCGCCTCGGCGGCGCGCGCCGCCGCCTCGAAGCCGGACGCGGCGATCAGTTCGACCGCGTCGGCGAGCGGATTGTCGGGGTGCAGGGCGGCGAACTCGCGGCCGCGCCGGGTCAGCTCGGGTTCGGCCACGTCCCACACCGCCGCCAGCAGGGCTTGCCGTCGCGGGTAGCGCGGCGGCACCGGCAGCGCGTATACCGGCTGCCGCGCCGCCCAGGCGCTCAGAAAGGCCCGCTCCCGCCGCGACAGCGCCGCCAGGCCCAGGGTGTGGAGGGGTGTCTCGGCATGCGCCGCCAGCCTGGCCAGACGCTCGCCATAGTCACGCGCGCGACTGTTCGCGCCGCTCCGGTTGAGCGCCTGCCATACCGCCCGGGTGATGCTCGCCTCGACGCCGAGATGCTGGTTTTCGCTTGACCGCGCTGGCGGCAGGTCAAGGCCCTGCTCATCCAGTTCGTTGAGCAGGGCCAGCAGTTCCCGCGCCGCTGGCCACAGGGCGGCGCGCGGCACCTGACCGGTGCGCGCCAGGAAATGCTGCAACTCCGCCAGGCGCAGGCTGTCTGGCTCCGGCACACCGTCGTCGGGCGCGCCGGCCGCCAGGTCGGGCAGCGTCAGCAGTCGCGGCGGCAACAACGCCTTGCCCGCCAGGGCCTGGTGCAGGGCGGCGCGAAACGCCTGGGCGGCATGGTGATGCGGCACCAGGATCAGGCAGCCGGAGAAATCGGGGAAGCGCCCGCTCTCCCGCGCAAGAAAGGCGCTGGCGGCGGCGGCGAAGGAACTGGCCATGCCGTGACTAGCGCACGCCGCGATGGAAACGATACCCCTGGTAGCCGAGCACGACGCCATCCTGGGTGATCTGCTCCAGACGCAGCCCCGGCGCCACCGGATCGCCTTGCCGCAACATCTGGTTGTTGATCATGACGATGCGTTCCCTCGGTTCGCGCGCGTAGGCATGCAGGGAGATCGCCAGCGCCGGGAGCGCCTGGCGGACCGACGCCGGCAATTCACTCAGCGCCATGACCCGGGGTACCTGCTCCGTGGCCTGTGGCTCGGCCACGACCGGGAGCGGCGCCTCCGGCGCCGCCACCACCTTGGTCGGCGAGGGTGGCGGGGGCGTCACGGGCGGGGCCGCGACGACCGGTGGTTGGGCCGGCGCTGGCATGATGGGCGGCACCCGCGCGCTCGCGGCGGGGGCGGGTGGCGGCGCC
>CAZONS010000300.1:0-4723 GCA_964581195.1 uncultured Thiobacillus sp.
GGGGGCCGATCTCGGCAGGGAAACCAGCGGCGGCCACACGGCGCTGGAAAGCGCCTCCACCCTGCCGGTGCTGAAATTCCTGCGTGCCTGGGTGGCGGAGCGGCCGCTGCCTGTGGCGGCCTGAGCCGTCTCCCGGCGGGCACCGCCGCGTCGGATTGACGACTTACGCCCGATACACATACAGCAGCCCACACAGCCCGAATCCGATGACATACAGCAACGCGGTCCCGGAAACGGCGTAGGGGTAGAGCATCAAGGCAACGCCAATCCACTTCAGCTTGGGACGGACCGTTTTCCTGCCAAAAGCGTAGGCGGCAATACCGACCAGGCCGAAGAAGATGAGACCAAACAGGTAGGCCGGACTGGGTAGCGAGAGGCCCAGCGCGCCGAGGGTATTCAATTCATCCATCACGCTTGCTCGAATGGGTAGGCGACAGGGCATTCTGACCGGATTACGCGAATCGGTGAGCGGGCCGTTGCCGCCCGAACCGCGCGGCCGCGATTGTCAGGCGCGGCGCGCCGGCATCCGGCGGAAACGCTGTCCCGGCTCAAGGGTCGCGGCGCCGGTGACCTGAACACGTTGGACAACATGGCGCGGGTGGTGGGGCGACGCCTGGCTTTGGTGGCGGATGACGACCTCACGGCCCGCATCGAGCGGGGGGACCTGCTGTGAGCGACCGTCATGCCGTGATCTGGACGCGCGCTTAAACCGGGCCGTTGAAACTGGGCAATCTGGTGGTCACGCCACACGAGAGCCGCTTCAGTTACTCGGACGAAGCCCTCGCTCATGAGGCGCCGGGACTTTCGCTGCTGCTGCCCAAGACCGCCGCGCCACCGATTTTCCGCGGCAAAGGCGGCTACTTCATGTATCCGCGCCTGATGAGCCTGATCCCGCCCCAGGGCCACAATCTGCAACGCCGGTTGTTCACCCGCTTGCTTCAGGCCAGTCCGACCGGCATCCCGGCTGGGGCGGACCTGGAATGGGCGCTCTTCCTGCTTGCCGGGCGCAATGGCATCGGCCACCTGGACGTGTTCCCGGATGATCTGGCGGCGGATGCCTGGTACCGCCAGCCGCCGCCCATACCGAATCAGGCCATCGGTCCCCGCTCGCGGCTCTGGGCGCAGATTCGCGAGGGTTTCGTGCGTGACGTCGCCCCGCTGGATCCCCAACTGGTGGAACGCATGATCGGCCCGACCCCGACAGCGGGCGGCATGACCGCCAAACTCCTCGCTGCGATTCCTGACCAGATCCGCTGGGACGGCCGTATCGCTCCCCCTGGCACGACGGCCATCGGAACCACGCCCTATACCGATGTGGTACTCAAGATCGAGCAACCGCACTACGCCGGCCTGGCGGACCTGGAAGTCCTGTGCCTGCAGGTGCATCGTGAATGCGGCTTCGAGACGCCACGCTTCTGGCGCGCGAACCAGGCGGAGATGGCATTCCTCGCGGTGGAGCGCTTCGACCGCGACAAGGGCCTGCCGGTCCCCCTGGAAAGCCTGCACGCCCTGTTGGTCATGGGCCGGCGGGACTACCTCGCCACGGCCGACATCACGCTGGCTGCGCTTGGCCAAACTCTCCCCAGGCTCGCCACCGTCGCTTGCCTGAACGTGAAGACCACTCAGGAGACGGTGTTCCGGCGCATGGTCCTGGCCTTCCTCACCGGCAATGGCGACCTCCATCTGGAAAACCTCTCCCTGCTGGGAGGGGCCCGGGATGCCCGCCTCGCCCCGGTCTACGATCCCGCGCCGATGCGTGCCTGGGCACGCCACGACCCGCGCTTCGCCGTGCTGCTGGAACAGACCCGCGACTATGTGGAGCGGGTCATGGCGCTTGAGGATGTCCCCGCCGAGCGGCGGCGGCGCCTGGCTCAGATCGTGGAAAGAGAGCGCGAGGGGGTGGCGCGGGATATGGCGGGCTGATCTGTTCATGGGTACCGCATGCCGCCGGGTGGCTGAATGCCCCGCAACTGGCGGGCCTCACCCCGGGAACACGGCGCCCCCCGCCAGGCTCAACTTTCCTGCCATGTGCTGCTCCAGGTGAAGCCCCCCTCGCGGAACAAGGCCAGGCAGGCGTCCACCACGTCGCCATCGAAGCGGCTGCCCCGCCCCTGCTCGATTTCCCGCAGGGCTTCGTCCAGGTGCAATGAGGGGCGGTAGGGACGGTGCGAGGCCATGGCTTCGACCACGTCGGCCACCGCCAGGATGCGCGCTTCCAGGAGGATGTCCTCGCCTTTCAGCCCATGAGGGTAGCCGCTGCCGTCGAGCCGTTCATGGTGCTGTACCACCATTTCGGCCAGCGGCCAGGGAAACTCGATGCCCTGGACGATCTCGCGGCCCACCAGCGGGTGGTTGCGGATGAGATGGAACTGCGCGTCGTCCAGCTTGCCGGGACGGTTGAGAATCTCGGTGGGGACATAGACCTTGCCGATGTCATGGATCATCGCGCCCAGCCGCAGGCCTTTGACGCGGTGCGCATCGAGGCCCAGGCGGGTCCCGATGGCGACCGCCAGTTCCGCCACCCGCTGCTGGTGTCCGGCGGTGTAGGGATCGCGCTTTTCCACGGTGAGGGCGATCGCCTCGATGGTCTGCAGCAGCGCGCGTTCGGTGCGCTCGGCGAACTGGTGGCGTTCGATTTCCGCCGCCTTGCGCTCGCTGATGTCGATGATGCTGGCGCGGCTTTCCCTGACCTCGCCTTGCGAATCGAAGACGGGCTCGACCGTGAGACTGACCCAGACGGGGCTGCCATCGCCGCGCGTCATGCGCAGTTCCACGTCGCGCACGGTCTGGCCCTGGCGGAAGCGCTCGAACACCGGGGTCGCGCGTTCTCGCCCTTGCGGCCCCGGCGGGTAGAGATCGCGCTCCGGCAGCCCCTTGAGCGATTCCGGCGTGCGGCCGAGGATGCGGGCATAGGCCGGATTGCATTGCAGGATCGTGCCATCGGCGGCGCTCACCGAGGCATAGCCGGTCGGCGCCGTATCGTAGAGATTGTGATAGCGCCGCTCGCTTTCGCTCAGCGCGTTCTGGGCCGCCTCGCCCGCCTGACGATCGCGCAGGGCGCGGATGCCGAAGGCGAGGTCATCGGCCAGTTCCTGCAACAGGTCCAGTTCGGCGTCGTCGAAGGCGTCGGCGTCACCGCTGAAGATCGCCAATACGCCAAAGATGTCCGGCCCGGACTTGAGCGGCAACGCCATGAGCGAGGCAAAGCCGGCGGCGCTGGCCGTGCGCGCCCAGTCGGCATCCTGCCGGGCCAGGGCGTGCTCGATGACATGCGCGTTACCGCCCAGGGCGCGCCGCAGGGGCGACCGCCCGCCCCACCCGTCCGCCAGCATCGCGGCCACGTGTTCGAGTGGACGGCCATGACAGGTCAGCGGCTCGAGGCGCGCGTCGCGGCTGGCGATGACACTGACCAGGGGATGGCCACCGGACTCGACCAGGGTTCGGCAGAGATCGGTGAGCAATTGCCGCTCGTCGCGGGAATGGACCAGGACGCTGTTGCCGAGGCTGAGGGTGCGCAGGGTGCGGTTGAGGCGGGCCAGTTCGCGTTCGTGCCGACGGATGTCGGTGACATCCTGGACCGTACCCAGCATGCGTTGCGGCTGGCCGGCGGCGTCGTAATGCACCGTGCCCTGCTCGTGCACGATGCGCCGGGTACCGTCGGCCCAGACCACACGGTGGTCGATGGCATAGGCTTCGCGTTGTTCCACGGCGCGGTTGACGGCGTCGATCACCGCCTGCCGGTCCGCCGCGTGCACATAGGAGAGGAAGGCGTCGTAGGTGGCGCCAAATTCCTGGGGCTGGACGCCGAAGATGCGATAGATCTCGTCGGACCAGGCCAGGGTGTTGTGGACGATGTCCCACTCCCAGTTGCCCAGGTGGGCGATATGCTGTGCCTCGTTGAGGCTTGCCTGGCTGTGCCGCACGCGCGCCTCCGCCTCGTGGCGGCCGATGGCGCTGGCGATGATCTCGCTGCTGGTCAGGAGCAAACGCTGGTCGCCCTCGGACCAGTCATGCCGGGCATCGACGGTATCCAGGCCGAGGAAGCCGCTGAGACGGCCGGCCCGGTGCAGCGGCATCAGCAGCGCGCTGCGTACCTGACGCTGTCCCAGGTAGTCGGCATCCCGCCCTGCCTCCGGCGGCAGGTCGGCCAGGTCCCTGATCGCGACCGTTTCCAGGCCGCGCAGCCGCTCACCCAGCCAGGGGCAGTGGTTCAGGTCGAAGCTGGACGAGAATTGTCCGAGCAGGTCATCCTGGCGACACCACTGGTGGCTGCCAAGCGGTTGTTCACTGTCCGGCTCGAGGGCGAACAGGTAGACGCGGTCGACGCCGACGAACGTGCCGATCTCGCGCAGCGACTCGCCGATGGCGGTGTCCAACTCGGTGCCGTCGGTCGCCAGGAAGCGCGCGGCGAGTGTGCCCAGCAGCGCTTCGACGGCAACCCGGTAGTGCAGCGCGGCCTCCGCCCGCTTGATTTCGCTGAGGTCGAGCAGGGTCGCGACATACCCTTCCACGGCGCCATCGGCGTTGCGGATCGCGCTCACGGTGAGCAACAACGGCAATGGACCGGCCTCGCCGGGCAGTTGCATCTCGCCCGACCAGCCACCCGGGCGGTTCGCCTGCGCCAGCAAGGCGGCGGCGGGCAGGGGCAGTCCCCCTCGCAACACCGCCTCCACCGGCAACCCGCCCGGACAGCCCGAATCCTGGCCAAGCAACGCGACGAAGG
>CAZONS010000301.1:0-4664 GCA_964581195.1 uncultured Thiobacillus sp.
GAACGCATCACGCCGCTGGTCGGACGCAACCTGAGCCCGCGCGAGCTGGACACCGTGCTGCGCGGCTGGCTGGACAACACCGGCTACGACATGCCGGGCGCGGGTTACGATGACGCCTCGTCGGAACGCGGCGCGCGTCCCGCCCCCCTCGTCTCTCCGCTGCTCATATGACCGCACGCATCGAACTGCGCTCCTCGCCGCATGTGGTGAAGGGCACCAGCGTCGAACGCATCATGTTCCACGTGGTGCTGGCGCTGCTGCCCATCGCCGCCTTCTCGGTCTGGCAATACGGGATTTCCGCGCTGGCGCTGATCATCACCGTGACGCTGAGTTGTCTCGCCAGCGAACGCCTGTTCAATCACCTGGGCGGCCAGCAAGGCACCCTGTCGGACTGGAGCGCGACCATCACCGGCCTGCTCCTGGCGTTGAGCCTGCCGCCCGCGTTTCCGCTCTGGATGGGCGCGGTCGCCGGTTTCGTCGCCATCGCCCTGGGCAAGGCCCTGTTCGGCGGCATCGGCTACAACGTGCTGAACCCGGCCCTGGTCGGCCGCGCCTTCGTCCAGGCGGCGTTCCCGGTCGCCATCACCACCTGGATCCCGGCTTTCGCGCCGAATCGCTTCGTTGAGTTCGCGCCGACCACCTTCACCGCGCCGCTGATGACGCCGCCGGACATCTCCGGCTGGGCGAAGGCCGCGCTGGACGGCTTTACCGGCGCGACGCCGCTGGCACGCTGGAAATTCGACAACGTGCTGGCGACGCCGCAGGACTTTCTCAGCGGCGCGGTGACCGCCTCGGCCGGCGAGACCTCGGCCCTCCTGATCCTGCTCTGCGGCCTCTATCTCGCGGTCCGCCGCTTCATGGACTGGCGCATTCCGGTCGCGATCCTGGGCAGCGCCGCGCTCACCGCCCTGCTGTTCCAGTGGATCGACCCGACGCGCTATCCCGACCCGCTGTTCGTGCTGCTCTCCGGCGGCATGATGCTCGGCGCCGTGTTCATGGCCACCGACATGGCGACCTCGCCGGTCACGCCCAGGGGCGTCTGGATCTACGGCGCCCTGATCGGCGTCACCACGGTAATGATCCGTTACTTCGGCGGCCTCACCGAGGGTGTGATGTACGCCATCCTGCTCGGCAACGCCCTGGCGCCGCTGATCGACCAGGTGACGCAACCCAAGGTGTTCGGCGAAGTGAAGGGGAAAAAGGCATGAGTTCGCGCGGCGCACCTTACGTCGATGCAGCCCGGATGCAGCGTAGCGGAATCCGGGGTTCCCGCGCGCGGCGATCCCGGATTCCGGCTGCGCCTTCATCCGGGCTACGGGGGGCGGGCGCATGAACACCGCATCCGTGAACCCCGCCCAGCCCGCCACCCCCAGCGGCGCGATGATCCGCACCCTCGGCCTGGTCGCCACGGTCTGCGGCATCCTCATCGTCTCCACCTATGAAGGCACGCTGGAGGCGGTGACCGCGAACAGGAAGCTCGCCCTGGAGCGGGCGGTGTTCAAGGTCATCCCGGGTGCTTCCAGCGTCAAGGAATTCAGCGTCGGCAGCGGCGGCGTGCAGCCGGGAGGGACCAGCGTGCCGGAAGGCGCGGTCAGGCTCTACGCCGCCTATGACCAGGCCGGCGGCCTCAAGGGCCTCGCCGCCGAGGGCGCCGCCAAGGGTTATGCCGACACGGTGCGGGTGCTCTACGCCTACGACCCGGAAAAACAGGCCATCACCGGCCTCGGCGTGGTGTCGATGCGGGAGACGCCGGGCATCGGCGACAAGATCTACACCGACGCGGCCTTTCTGAAGAACTTCGAGGCGCTCGACGCGAGGCTGGGTGAGGACATGAAGTCGCTCGCCAACGCCATCAAGGTGGTGAAGCACGGGACCAAGCAGAATCCCTGGGAAATCGACGCCATCGCCGGCGCCACGGTGACCTCGAAGGCGGTGGGCCGCGGCATCAATGACAGCGCCCAGAAGCTGTTGCCAATGCTGGTGCCGAATCTGGACAAGTTGAAGGGAGCGAATTGATGGGCGTTTCCGTAGGTCGGGTTAGCGTCAGCGTAACCCGACGAGCCACCGCCCGATGTCGGGTTACGCTGACGCTAACCCGACCTACCCATTTGCAAGGAGGGAAGTGATCATGCCCATCCCCGGCCAGAAACAGCGCTCCAACCTCGAAGAACTCCTCGAAGGCATCTGGAAACAGAACCCGGTGTTCGTCATGGTGCTGGGCATGTGCCCGGTGCTGGCGGTATCGGTGTCGGCGGTCAACGCCCTCTCCATGGGCCTGGCGACGCTGTTCGTGCTGCTCGGCTCCACCCTGCTGGTGTCGCTGCTGCGCAATGTCGTGCCCAAGGAAGTGCGCATCGCCACCTACATCCTGATCATCGCCACCTTCGTCACCGTGGTGGACTACCTGATCCAGGCCATCAGCCTCGCCGTCTATGACGCCCTCGGCGCCTTCATCCAACTCATCGTGGTGAACTGCGTGATCCTCGGCCGCGCCGAGGCGCACGCCTCGAAGAATCCGCCGGTGAAAGCCCTGCTCAACGCACTGGGCATGGGCGCGGGCTTCGCCATCGGACTCTTCGCCATCGGCGCGGTGCGGGAAATCCTCGGCGCCGGCAAGCTCTTCGGCATTCCCCTGTTCGGGCCGGACTTCCAGCCCTGGGTGATCATGGTGCTGCCGCCCGGCGGCTTCTTCGTGCTCGGCGCCTGGCTGTTGCTGTTCAACTGGCTGAACAGCCGCAAGGCCGCGCCGGCCAAACCCGTCGAGGGCCATGCCCATGTCTGAATCCCTGTCGCAGATCTTCGTCGGCACCCTGCTGGCCAACAACCTGGTGTTGGCCATGTTTCTCGGCCTGTGCCCGTTCCTGGGTGTCTCCGCCCGCCTGAACACCGCCTTGCCGATGGGCGCGGCGGCGACCTTCGTGATGCTGGTGGCCAGCCTCTGCGCCTTCGGACTCAACTGGCTGGTAACCACCTTCCATCTCGAATTCCTGCGTCTGATCGCCTACATCGTGATCATCGCCTCGGCGGTGCAACTGGTGGAAATGGTGGTGAAGAAGTTCAGTCCGGCCCTGTTCCGGGCGCTGGGCATCTACCTGCCGCTGATCACCACCAACTGCGCGGTGCTGGGCGTGGCCCTGTTCCAGACCGCGCGCGAGTATGACTTTCTCCAGTCCATCACCTTCGCGGTGGCTGGCGGCGGCGGCTTCACCCTGGCCCTGGTGCTGATGGCCGGCCTGCGCGAGCGCCTCAATCTCGCCAGCGTGCCCAACGTGGTGCAGGGTACCGCCCTGTCGCTGATGCTCGCCGGCCTGCTCTCGCTCGCCTTCATGGGCTTCGCCGGTCTGGGCGCGGGGGAGTAGGCGGAAGATGCGCGCCTACCTCGTCACCATCGCGCTGATCATGGGCATCGGCCTGATCGGCATCCTGGTCGATCGCCTGTATCGCGGCTTCGCCCACCGCAATCCGCAACTCGGGCCCTTCCGCGACAACAGCAAGTGCGGTTCCTGCTCGGGCGGCGGCGGCTGCGACAGCGGCGGTTGCGCGCCGTAGCGCCTGATCAGATCAGCAGCGCCGTCACCGCGACGATCAGCGCGAGCACGGCGATCGTGGCGATCATGGTCTCGCGCTGGCGGGTGCCGCCGCCATGCCGCTCCACATGGTCGATACGTTCGCTCATCGCCGCCAGCGCGGCTTCCAGGCGGGTGACCTGCGCCTGCGCCAGGGTGGCGGTGCTTTCGCACTGGCCGAGGGTGTCCTGCAGTCTGGCCAGGCGCTGAATCTGCTCGGCCTCGCCGCTGGCGATGGCCGACAACGCCTGTTCGAGTTGTGCCGCGAGCCCTTTCACCGTCTCGGCGTTGCCGGTGACCGCTTCCTGCAATTCGGCGATCTGCTGCGCGACCAGGTCGCCCGCCGTGGATTCCTGGCTCCGGCGCGCGGTGAATACGGGTAGCGCCGCCGCCACGATGTTGCTGACGTAGGGCAGGGCGGCTTTCAGGACGGGGAGCCAGGCAGCCATGGTCGGGTCCGGTGGGGAGAGGGTTGTGGGCGATGGATTTGCGGGCTCATAGCCGCTGTTTTTCCTCCTTCTTGGCTTTTTTGTCGGCTTTCTTTTCCTTCAGGGTCTTGGCGGGTTCCTTCTTCGCCATTTTCTTGCCTTCCTGGCCTTTCATGATCGGCTCCTGGTGTGTCGTTGGGGGGGGGGATTCGAATTGGATGGTACGGCAAGCGCGTTCGAACCATTCCGCTCCCATGATAGGCGTGGACCTGCCGCCTGGGCCGGATTTTCTGCGATCTCTTGCGTCTTCCGCTTCCTCAGCGCAGCAAGGCGATCCACCCCGGCAGGGTCAGCAGGAACAGCAGGCTGGTCCAGCTCGCGGTGAGTGCCGCAGCGCGCACGTCGAGATTGAAACGGTCGGCGAAGGAGGCGGCCATGAGCATGGTGGGCATGGCGGTTTCCAGGATGGCGGCGGTCTGGGCCGGGCGCAGTTCGCCGAAACTGGCGCGCGCCAGGGCGTAGACCAGCAGCGGCGCGACCAGCAGTTTCACCGCGACGGCGGCGAGCACCGGGCGGGTGGGCTTGAGGTCGCCCCAGGGAATCGACAGGCCGAGGGTGAACAGCATGATCGGGATGGTCGCCTGGCCGATGAACTTGGCCGCCTTGACCA
>CAZONS010000302.1:0-4662 GCA_964581195.1 uncultured Thiobacillus sp.
CACCTGCGCGACGCGAACCTGGAAGGCGCGGACCTGGAAGGCGCGAACCTGGAAGTCGCCGGCCACAAGCGCGCCTTCGGTTCCGACACCGTGCCCGGCTGCTACGAGGACCTGGAGATCGCCGACCTGGTGACCCTGGTCGGCTCCAACACCGCCTGGGCGCATCCGGTGGTCTACCAACGCCTGGTGGCGGCGAAGCAGGCGCGGCCGGAGATGAAGGTGGTGCTGATCGACCCGCGCCGCACCGCGACGGCCGAGATTGCCGACCTGCATCTGGCGATCAAGCCGGGCGCGGATGCCTGGCTGTTCAACGGCCTCTTGAACCACCTGCGCAGGGAAGACGGCATCGACTGGAGCTATCTGGAGAACCACATCGAGGGCTTCGGCGCCGCCCTGGAAGAAGTCGGCGGCCTCAACCTCCCGACAGTGGCGACGCAATGCGGCCTGGCGGAAGCCGACGTGGCCGCCTTCTACCGCCTGTTCACGCAGACGCCGAAAAGCGTCACCGTGTTTTCCCAGGGCATCAACCAGTCCTCCTCTGGGGTGGACAAGGTCAACAGCATCCTCAACGTCCACCTGGCCAGCGGCCGCGTCGGCCTGCCCGGCGCCAGCCCCTTCTCCATCACCGGCCAGCCCAACGCCATGGGCGGGCGCGAGGTCGGCGGCCTGGCCAACCAGCTGGCGGCGCACATGGACGTGGTACCGGAAGCCATCGAGCGGGTCGGGCGTTTCTGGAACGCGCCCAACATCACCCATCGCCCCGGCTTGAAGGCGGTGGAACTGTTCGACGCCGTGCGCGAGGGCAAGATCAAGGCGATCTGGATCATGGCCACCAACCCGGCGGTGAGCCTGCCGGAAGCGGACCGCGCCGTGGCCGCGCTGAAACAGTGCGAATTCGTGGTGGTCTCCGACAACACCCGTCACACCGACACCGCCAAACTGGCGCATGTGCTGCTGCCCGCCGCCGCCTGGGGCGAGAAGGACGGCACCGTGACCAACTCGGAACGCCGCATCTCCCGCCAGCGCGCCTTCCTGCCGCTGCCCGGCGAGGCAAAGCCGGACTGGTGGATCGTCAACGAAGTGGCGCGGCGCCTGGGGCACGCGGAAGCCTTCGCCTTCACCGGGCCGGCGGAGATCTTCGCCGAGCACGCGGCCCTGTCCGGGTTCGAGAACGGCGGCACGCGCGACTTCGACATCTCCGCGCTGCTGGCCCCCTCCAGTACAAACACGCCGGGCGCGTTGGGCGTTGCCGCCGGCGCTGGCGCCTTCCCCCTTTCCCAAAGGGGGAGTGAGGTACCGAAGGGTAGGGGCTTCATCAGGGATTTAGCCACCGTTCACACGGGTGCAAGCGTTGCTAAATCCCCCCCCAGCCCCCCTTTGAAAAAGGGGGGAGTTGGTTTCACGCAGGCGATGTACGACGCCCTGCAACCCGTGCAGTGGCCCATCCGCGCCGACGGCCGCGGCACGCCGCGCCTGTTCGGCCAGGGCCGCTATTACACCGCCAGCCGAAAGGCCCGCCTGATCGCGCGGCCGCCGCGCGGCCCGGCCACCCCGGTCAACGCCAGCCAGCCCTTCATCTTCAACACCGGCCGCGTCCGCGACCAGTGGCACACCATGAGTCGCAGCGGCAAGGCCGCCAGGCTGCTGGCCCACATCGACGAACCCTATGTCGAGCTGCACCCGGCAGACATCGCGCGCACCGGCGTCATCCCCGGCGGCCTCGCGCGGGTACGCAACGGCCGCGGCGAAATGCTGGCGCGGGTGCGGGAAAGCGCGGAACAGCGCCCAGGCTCGGTGTTCGCGCCGATCCACTGGAATGGCCAGAACTCGGCCAAGGCGCGGGTCGACGCGCTGGTCCACGCCATCACCGACGAGATTTCCGGGCAGCCCGAATTCAAGCATGCCCCGGTGGCGGTGGAACCCTATGCCGCCGGCTGGCACGGCTTCGTTCTGGCCCGCGATCGCCTCGATTGCGGCGCCGCCGAATACTGGACCCAGGTCCGTGGCAAGGCCTGCTGGCGCCATGAGCTGGCGGGGGTCGAGGCCGACTGCCGTTGGCCGCGGCAACTGCGCGAACACTTCGGCGGCGACGGCGACTGGATCGAACTGCGCGACTGCGCCGCCAACCGCTACCGCATGGCGCTGCTGCGCGCGGGGCGGGTGGAGGTGGTGGCCTTCTTCGACCGCGACTTCGCCGCCCTGCCGCCGCGCCACTGGCTGGAAGGGCTGTTCGAACGCGACGCCCTCAACGACCCGGAGCGTTCGGCCCTGCTCCTCGGCCGCCCCAGCCAGGCCGTGCCGGATGGCGGCCGCATCGTCTGCGCCTGCTTCGGCGTCGGCGAGAACGACTTGAAACAGGCGATTCGCCAGGGCGCGGATTCGGTGGACGCGCTGGGCATCAAGCTGAAGGCCGGGAGCAACTGCGGCTCCTGCATCCCGGAACTCAGGAAATTGCTGGCGGCGACCTGAGCGGAAGCGCCATGCAATCCATTGCTTATGTAGGGTGCGCCGCGCGCACCTTTGAATTTGAATTGGTGCGCGCGCCGCACCCTACGGTGTGAGAGGAATAACCATGCTGTTCGGAAGAAGAAACAAGAACCCGATCAAGATCGCCGACAAGGGTGTCGTGGAATGGAAATACGCCGCCTGCGGCTACTGCTCCACCGGCTGCTCCATCGAGGTGGGCCTGAACGCGGAAGGCAAACCGGTCGCCTCGCGCGGGGTGGCGGATGCCGACGTCAATCGGGGCAAGCTGTGCCTGAAGGGCATCTTCGAGCACGAGCTGTTCACCTCCGCCGGCCGTGGCCTGAAGCCGCTGCTGCGCGACATGTGGCACCAGCCCTGGCGGGAAACCACCTGGGACACGGCGCTGGACAAGCTGCACGACGAGATCCGCCGCATCCAGGCGGAACACGGCCCCGATTCCTTCGCCATCATCTCCACCGGCCAGATGCTGACCGAGGAGTTCTACACCCTGGGCAAGCTGACGCGCGGCCTCATCGGCACCAACAACTATGACGGCAACACCACCCTGTGCATGTCCTCGGCGGTGTCCGGCTACAAGCGCAGCTTCGGCTCCGACGGCCCGCCCGGCTGCTACGAGGACTTCGAGCACACCGACTGCCTGATCGCCTGGGGCTCCAACCTGCCGGAACAGCACCCGATCATCTACTGGCGGATGAAGGAGGCGCAGGAGAAGCGCAATTTCACCCTGATCGTGGTCGACCCGCGCGTGACCATGCTGGCGCAGAACGCCCACATCCACCTGCCGATCACCCCCGGCACCGACGTGGTGCTGATGAACGCGATGATGCATGTCATCTTCAAGGAAGGCCTGCACGACCCGCGTTACATCGAGGCCAACACCAACGGCGTCGAGGCCCTGATGGCCGAGGTGGAGAAATACGATCCGGTCACCGCCGCCAAGATCTGCGGCATCGACGAGGACACCATCCGGGTCGTCGCTCGGACCTTCGCGCAATCCAGCGCCGCCATGCAGATCTGGACCATGGGCATCAATCAGTCCACCCACGGTTCCGACGGCGTCGTCGGCATCAACAACCTGGCCCTCATCACCGGGAATATTGGAAAACCCGGTGGTACTTCGCTGTCGATCACCGGCCAGTGCAACGCCATGGGCACGCGCGAGTGGTCGTCCTGCTCCGGCCTGCCCAACTACCGCTATCTGGAAAACGCGCAACACCGCGAGGACGTGGCGCGGTTCTGGAACGTCGATCCCGAGTTCTTCCCGAAGCAGCGCGGCATGTTGCAGACCGACATCTACCAGGCCATGGAAGCCGGCCAGATCAAGGGCATGTGGCTGATCGCCACCAACCCCATGTCCTCGCTGCCGAACACGGCGCGCATCCGCCGCGCGATGGAGAAACTGGAGTTCTGCTGCGTGCAGGACTGCTACCAGGACACCGAGAGCGCCCAGTACGCCCATGTCTACCTGCCCGCCGGCACCTGGGCGGAGAAGGACGGGGTGATGACCAACACCGAGCGGCGCATCAACCGCATCACCCCGATCACCCCAACGCCGGGCGAGGCCAAGCCCGACCTGTGGATATTCAACCGGGTGGCGGAACGCTTCAACCGCGACGGCAAGGTGAGCTTCCCGGAAAAGGCCGGCGACATCTTCCTGGAGATGGGGCGCTTGTCCGAAGGCCGGCTGGCCGACATCTCCGGCATGAATCACGAACTGATCGAGAAGCATCGCGGCATCCAGTGGCCCTACAGCGCCGAGCAGGCCGCCTTCGACCAGGCGCGCGGCGAAACGCCGCAAAAAGGCGGCAAGCGCCTCTACACCGAGGACGCCACTTTCAGTTACGCGGACGGCCGCGCCAAGCTGATCCCGCTGCCCTTCATCGACAACAACGAGGTGCCGGACGAGAAGTTTCCGGTCTGGCTCAACACCGGCCGCCTGATCGAGCACTGGCACGGCCGCACCAAGACCGGAAAGATCGCGAACAACAATAAATTCAGCCCCATCCCGTTCATCGAGATCAACCCCGACCTGGCGGCGGAACTGGGCATCCGCCGCGGCGAATACGTGCGCATGGTGTCGCGCCGTGGCGACGCGGTGGCGATGGCCACGCCGACGCAGCGGGTGCCGAAGAACATGGTGTTCCTGCCCTTCCACTTCCACGACTGCGCCAACCG
>CAZONS010000303.1:0-4591 GCA_964581195.1 uncultured Thiobacillus sp.
CCCAGTATGAAATCCAGCTGGAAAAACGCCTGGGCTGGTGGGTCTATCTGCCGCCATTCGCGGATGCGGCCGCCACGCAGGCCGCAATCGAATCCGCCCGCAAGAAGGGTGTGACGGATATCGCGCCGGTACGCGGTGGTGACATGGCGAATGCCGTCTCCCTCGGCGCCTTCCCCAGTCTGGCCAAGGCGCGTGCGCATTTGGTCAGGTTGAGTGAACTCGGCGTCAACGGCGCGAGGGCCGGGCCGCGTCCCAACTCCGGGCCTGTTCGTGTCGTCCTGGATGACAGCGTTCCCGAGTCCAGCCTGGGCCGCCTGGGCACGGCCTGGAGCAAAGGGCGAGCGCCGACGGCGTGCGTCGGGAATTGAGGTCTGTTCTATGCCGCGTGAACCGCTGTCGCGTTCAGGAGAGGATGTCTCGTCATGATGCTGCCTGCTGATCAACCCGTCGCCCGCGGCCACGCCTGGCTCTTCCGGATCACCCTGAGCCTTCTGGTGGCCCTGTGCATGGCGACGACCGCCTGGGCCGAGGTGCCCGTGCCCGCGCTCAGCGCCAGGGTGCTCGATCAGACCCATACCCTCGACGCGGCCAGCACGCGGGCACTCGAAGCCAAACTGGCCGCGCTGGAGCAGTCCAAGGGGACGCAGATCGCGGTCCTCATGGTCGCCGCCACCGCGCCTGAGAGCGTCGAACAATACGCGCTGCGCGTGGTGGACGCCTGGAAGCTGGGTCGCAAGGGCATCGACGATGGCGTTCTGTTGCTGATCGCCAAGGACGAACGCGCCTTGCGCATCGAGGTGGGGTATGGGCTGGAAGGCGCGATTCCGGACGCGCTGGCGAAGCGGATCATTGCCGAGATCATCGTTCCACGTTTCAAGGCGGGTGATTTCGCCGGCGGGGTGGATGCCGGCGTCGATGCGCTGATCAAGCTGGTTCAGGGCGAGCCGTTGCCGGAGCCGGTGAAAAGTGAGGGGGGCGGCCTGGGTGAGCAGGCGCCACTTCTGATGATGTTCGTCTTCGTCGCCGGCGGCATACTCCGTTCCTTGTTTGGGCGCCTGCCCGGCGCCGCCGTCGCGGGCGGGGTGGCGTTCCTGGGGGCCTGGCTGCTGCTCGGGGGCGTGTTGCTCGCCCTGCTGGTCGCGCTGGTCGCCTTCGTGTTCACCCTGGCCAGCGGTGGTCGCGGCGTCAGTCGCGGCGGTTATGGCCGCGGTGGGGGCTGGGGCGGTGGCGGCGGCGGCTTCGGTGGTGGCGGTTTCGGCGGCGGTGGTGGCGGCTTCGGCGGCGGCGGTGCCTCCGGGCGTTGGTGAGGAGATGCGCATGAAACGTCTGTTCCGGCACCTGCTGTTTCCTGACTGGCTCACCCGGCGCTATTTTCCCGAGCATGTTCTGAAGCGTATCGAAGCCGCTGTCGCGGCATCGGAGCGTGGTCATGCGGGTGAACTGCGCTTCGCCGTCGAGGGCGCCCTGCATCCCGGCGCATTGTGGGCGGGGGTGACGGCGCGGGAACGCGCCATCGAGGTGTTCTCCAGTCTGCGCATCTGGGATACCGCCGCCAACAATGGTGTGCTGATCTACTTGCTGCTGGCCGAACGCGATGTGGAAATCGTCGCGGACCGTGGATTCAACGGTCTGGTGGCGCCAGCGGAATGGGAAGCCATCTGCCTGGAGATGGAAGCCTGCTTGCGAGACGGAAATTTCGAGGCGGGCGCATTGCTTGGCATCGAGCGGGTGGACGCGCTGCTGCGCCGGCATTTCCCAGGCAATGCTGACAACGCCAACGAGTTGCCTGACGCACCCAGTGTGCTGTGAGTCGGCAAGGAAAAGGGCGCCCGCGGGCGCCCTTTTCCTCGCGAGGGGGAGTGCTTACTTCACGCGGTTGCGATACTCGCCGGTGGCGCAGTCGATCTCGACCTTGTCGCCGATTTCCACGAAGGCGGGCACCTGGATGGTGTGGCCGGTGGGCTTGATGCGGGCCGGCTTCATGACCTTGCCGGAGGTGTCGCCCTTGACGGCGGGCTCGGTATATTCCACTTCACGCACCACGGAACTGGGCATGTTCACCGAGATGGCCTTGCCTTCATAGAAGACCACTTCCAGGGGCATGCCGTCTTCCAGGTAGGGCAGGGCGTCGGACATGTTGTCGGCTTCGATTTCGTACTGGTTGTACTCCTCGTCCATGAAAACGTACATGGGGTCGGCGAAATAGGAATAGGTGCAGTCCTTCCGCTCCAGGTTGACGGTGTCGAACTTCTCGTCGGCCTTGTAAACCGTCTCGCTGGCGGCGCCGGTGAGCAGGTTCTTGAATTTCATCTTGACCACGGAGGAGTTGCGGCCGGACTTGGAGAATTCAGCTTTCTGCACAACCAACGGGTCGTTGCCGACCATGATCACGTTGCCGGCGCGGAGTTCTTGAGCGGTTTTCATGGGTGAAGCATCCTGGGCTTTAAAAAACCCGCGATTCTAACAACTTGTTG
Organism: uncultured Thiobacillus sp.; assembly: GCA_964581195.1. Taxonomy (GTDB): domain Bacteria; phylum Pseudomonadota; class Gammaproteobacteria; order Burkholderiales; family Thiobacillaceae; genus PFJX01. Next base: position 2,475 of record CAZONS010000303.1, read on the forward strand.
ATGAATTTCACCAAATTTGAAGACAAGTCTGTTTGCGCGGCCAGATGTGTGGCCCAGGCGCGCGCATGTTGATCAAGTTGGGGCAGCGACGCCAGCAAATCAGGCCAGAGTGCGCCGATCTCCTCCTGCCGGTTCCAGGCCCGCCAGGTTCTTCGCGCCAGGTCGGCCGTGGCGGGTGGCAGGTCGGCGCAATAAAGATCCAGAAAGGCGTCCAGTTTGACCAGGTGCGCGTCCTCATCCTGAACATAGGCCTGCCAGAGCATTGGCCGCGCCGCGAACTGCGCGCGCACGAAGGAATCCTCGCCTCTCACGATGTTGAGATCACAGGCCCAGAGCAGGCGATCGTAATCGTCCTGCGGCAGCATCGGCAGGATATGCACGCACAGTTTGCCCCGGTGCAATCGATCACCGGCATCGATGTCCTTGCTGGAAAACCATGCGGCGATGTGCGGGATGGCCTTGCCCCGCGGCACCAGCAGATCGATCGCGCGGTCGCCCGTCGCGCAGGCCGAGAGCAGCCCGGGCAGCGAGGCGGATTCGTAACTGAACAGGGAGATGCGTAGATGCCCGGGTTCTCTGGCCGGTAATCCGATGCGCTTCCAGAAAGTGGATTGTGCGTCGGGGTCGGACTGAAATCGGTCGCGTCGCTGAACAAGCCAATGCTCACGGCAGAGGCCGCCGGTTCCCGTCGTGTAACCGGGCATGAAGAAATATTTCGTCAGTGGCAGACGTGGATGCGGCGAGGGTAATCCATGAACGCCGCTCACCCAATCTTCCGCGCTCAAATATTCCAGATTCAGCCATATGGGCCTGGGTGATAACCCAGCCATGGCCTGGATGTACGATTCCGGAATATCGCAGGCCAGTGCTTCTATCACCACCTCTCCGGGAATGTCGTTGGGTAGAGGCTTAGTCCAATACCTGATCTCCACGCCATTGAGCACCTGTTTGTCGGCGTGGCAATCGATCTCGGGGCGAATATTCCTGAATGCCTGGAGGTCGTCGACCCACAGATGAACGGCAATGCCGAATTCTTCCGCCAATTGTCGCGCCAGGCGCCAGGTCACGCCGATATCGCCATAGTTGTCGACGACGCTGCAGAAGATGTCCCAGTGCGCTGAAGGTTGATTCACGTTGTGCCGGCCGGTGAATTCCGCGGTGTCAATGCGAAAAAAAACCCCCGGGCGAAGCCCGAGGGTTTTCCGCGCGCGAGGAGATCAGGCCACGCGGCAATCTTCAATGGTCTTGCCCTGGGCTTCCAGGTCGGCCACCCAGCCGGGGCGGCGGCCACGACCGGACCAGCCAGCGCCGGATACCGGGTCGCGATACTTGATGACGCCACCGCTGGCGCGCTTGGCCTTGCCGCCGCGCGTGGGGAACAGATCCTCCTGTTCGAGGCCGTATTGGGCCATGATGCGCTTGATTTCGGCAATGGCGCCGGCGGTTTCCTGCTTGCGCGCATCTTCCGCCTCACGTTTCAGACCTTCGATTTGGGCCATCAATTCCTGATAGGACGCCATGTTTTCTCCTTTGAGATGTGTAAATTACCCGGGTTGGGCGCGGCGCATATGGTAATTGAAATAATCTGATCGGGAAAGCATGTCATGAAACATGGCGCGTTGCGCGGTACGTAATTCCGGATAATGAACATTATCCATTTCCGGCGATTCAGCGTTCACCAAGTGATTCGTCCAGGGTTTTGGTAATGGGTTTGGTCAGATAGCGCAGGACCGTCTGGCGACCGGTTTTAATTTCCACCGTGGCGGTCATGCCGGGTTGAATATCGATGCGCTCGCTTTTTCTGCTCGATAGATTGCGGTCACGCGTTTTGATCTGCACCCGGTAATAAGGCATCTCGCCGTTACGGGTTTCCTCGTTCAATGTGTCCGCGCTGATATAGCTCACCGTGCCGCGAAGCGAGCCGTAAATGGAATAGTCATAGGCATCGAGTTTCACCGTGGCGGGGAGACCGGGCTTGATGAAGGCGATGTCCGCCGGGCGGACCTTGGCTTCGACGATGAGGTCATCGTCGAGCGGGACGATCTGCAGAATTTCATCGCCCGGCCGGGCGACGCCGCCCTGCGTGGTCAGGCGGACGTTGCGAACGACACCGTCCA
>CAZONS010000304.1:0-4577 GCA_964581195.1 uncultured Thiobacillus sp.
GCCAGCGCATGGATGAATTGATCGATGACCTGCTCAAGTTGTCGAAGGTGTCGCGCGTGGAACTGAACCGGGAACGGGTCGACCTCAGCGCGATCGCCCGCGAGATCGCCGACGGGCTTCGCGCCGGAGCGCGGAAACGAGTGGTGAAATTCGAGATGCAGGCGGGTATCGAGGTTCAGGCCGATGGCCGCCTGATGCGCGCCGTGCTGGAAAATCTGCTCGGCAATGCCTGGAAATTCACCTCCAAGCGGGATGTGGCGGAAATCGAGTTCGGTCGTCGTGAAAGCGATGACAAGCCCGTCTATTTCGTGCGCGATAATGGCGCCGGTTTCGACATGGAATACGCCGGTAAACTGTTCGGCGCCTTCCAGCGTCTGCACAAGCCGGAGGATTTCGAGGGGACCGGCATCGGCCTGGCGACGGTACAGCGCATCGTCACTCGGCATGGCGGTTCAATATGGGCGACAGCGGAAGTCGGCAAGGGCGCCACGTTCTGCTTCACTCTGGATTAAGTGACAAATATGCAAGGCATGCGACGGACGCAACTCGTGGAAAGAAAACTGATATTGCTGGTCGAAGACAACCCGGATGACCTCGAACTGGCTCGCATCGCCTTGCGCGAAAGCGGTTACGAGGACGAAACACTGGTGGCGCGCGACGGTCAGGAAGCGCTGGATATGCTGTTCGACCCGGAACGTGGCGGGCGGGGTGATTGCCTCGGCGTGGTGATGCTCGACATCAAATTGCCCAGGGTGAATGGCTTCGAGGTGCTCAAGCGCCTGCGCCAGGACGAACGCACCCAATACCTGCCGGTCGTGGTGATGAGTTCGTCGCGGGAACAAAGCGATCTGCTCGAGAGTTATCGCCTTGGCGCCAACAGCTACATTCCGAAATCTCTCGATTTCAACCAGTTCATCGAAGCGGTTCGGGCGGTGGGCAATTACTGGCTGGATATCAACCTCATGCCGGAGCGGGCCGGCGCCCATTGAACATGCGCCGGTTGCGCCTGCTTCAGGTCGAGGACAATGCGGACGATGCCGATCTGCTTCTGGCTGAATTGGCGCTTGCAGGTTTCGAGGTCGAGGCGAGGCGGGTGGAGACCGCCGCCGAAATGTCCGACGCGCTGGCGGGCGGTAACTGGGATCTCATCGTGTCGGATTACAACCTGCCGACATTTTCGGCGGAAGCGGCGCTGATCCTGGCCAGGGCGCATGACCCGGATATGCCGTTCATCGTCGTGTCCGGATGCGTCGGAGAGGAAAACTCCGCGGCCCTCATGCGGGCAGGGGCTCATGACTTCATCGTCAAGAGGAATTTTTCCCGATTGGCGCCGGCGGTAGAGCGGGAATTGCGGGAAGCCCGGGATCGCCGCGAGCGGCGCCAGACCCGGCAGCGGCTGGAGGCGAGTGAGCGGCTCCTGCGCGACATCACCTCCGCCCTTGGCGAGGGCTTGCTGGTCCAGACCATCGAGGGCGATCTGCTGTTGATGAACCCGGAGGCTGAGCGCCTGCTGGGCTGGAGCGAAGCCGAGCTGAAGGGCCGCAACGTGCATGACAGCATTCATTACCTGCGCAAGGACGGCACGCCCTACCCGCGGGAGGACTGTCCGATCCAGAGCCTGGTCTCTTGCGGCAGTTTCTATCGCAGCGAGGATGAGGTGTTCGTGCGCAGGGACGGGACGATGTTCCCGATCTCCTATGTGGTGACGCCTCTGTTGGAGGGCCGGCAGGTCGTGGCGGCGGTGACCGCGTTTCAGGACATCAGCGAGCGCAAGCGGGCGGAAGAGGCATTGCTCAGTTCACGCCTCCGTCTGCGGGAACTCTCCGCCTTTCTGCAGAATGTGCGAGAGGAGGAGCGCACGCGCATCGCCCGCGAACTGCACGATGAATTGGGTCAGGCACTGACCGCCTTGCGCATCGATCTCGATTGGCTGGCCAGCCGGTTGCCGGATGTCGGCGGGAGCGTCACCAGTAAACTGGCCGCGATGCGCGGCATGGTGGCGAATACCGTCGAGTCGGTAAGGCGTATTTCTCAGGATCTGCGCCCTGGCGTGCTCGATGACCTCGGTCTGGCCGCCGCCATCGAGTGGCAGGCGGAACGATTCGAGGACAATACCGGCATTCCCTGCGTGGTCATGATGAACCGGGAAGAGTTCGATCTGCGCGAACCCGTCGCGACAGCGGTATTCCGGATCGTCCAGGAAGCGCTGACCAATGTGGCGCGGCATGCCGGAGCGACTCGCGTCATGATCATGGTCGAGCAGGACGCGGCGGGGCTTGCCCTGCGGATCAGTGACGATGGCGCTGGCTTCACGGTGAGCGGCAAGCCGGGAAAGAAATCCTACGGGCTGCTTGGCATTCGCGAACGTGTGAACATGCTCGGGGGCGATGTGGATATTGTCGGGTTGCCGGGACAAGGTGTGACGATACGCGTCCGCATGCCGATCGATGACGGGGGAGAAGGGCAATGATTCGTGTGCTGCTGGCCGATGATCACACCCTCATGCGCGAGGGCTTGAAGCAGATACTGGCAGAGTATCCGCACTATCAGGTGACCGGCGAGGCGGACAATGGTCTCGATGCGCTGAAGCTGATTCGCGCCGAGGAGTTCGAGGTGGTGGTGCTCGACATGTCCATGCCGGGGCGTCATGGCATCGAACTGATCAAGCAAATCAAGGACGAAAAGCCGGCCTTGCCCATACTCGTGCTCAGCATGCACAAGGAAGACCTCTACGCCGTGCGGACCCTGAAGGCAGGCGCTTCGGGCTACCTTTCCAAGGACAGCGCCTCCACGCTGTTGGTCAACGCGATCGACAAGGTCGCGAGCGGTGGCATGTTCATCAGCCCTTCCGTCGCCGAGAAACTCGCGTATGGGCTCCGACAGAATTCGGATGCGTTGCCGCATACCACCCTGTCCGACCGCGAATATCAGATCTTTCTCATGCTGGTACATGGCCACGGTCTCACGGAAATCGCGGACGAACTGAATGTGAGCGTGAAGACCGTGAGCACCCACAAATCCCGCATCCTGGAGAAAATGGGACTCAGCCACCTTTCCGGCTTGATCAAGTACGCCATACGCCATCGCCTCATCGATGAAGGGAACGACGAGTAGCGCGGTTTGCCCATATTCCGATCCAACCTTCGCGCCATGTTAGGCTTGCCCCTACGAGCAACCGATCACGAGGAGACAGCATGCGCGCGTTTGTACTGATTCTTATCCTGCTGGCGGCGCCGGCCTGGGCCGCCGACATCGAGGTTCGCAAGGTCACCCTGCGTTCCGGCGATGTCGATATTCCGATGGAAGTGGCGGTGCCCGCCGGCAACGGCCCGTTCCCGCCGGTGCTGTTCATCCATGCCAAGCGCGGGTATGACGAGAACGAGCGCCGCCACATCACGGAACTGGCGGGGCAGGGCTACCTGGTGGTGGCGCCTGACTGGCTGAGCGGCCGCATGATCGAGCGCTGGCCGGCGGAACACGATCCGGGAACCGAGAAGGACGTGGAAATGGCGATGAACTACCTGATGGCGCTGCCCGAGGCGGCGAAGCAGCCGGTGGGCATCGTCGCCCTGTCGCGTGGGCCGTATTTCGCGATCCGTCTGGCGGCGAAGCGCGGCAAGGATATCGCCGCCATCGTCAGCTATTACGGCCACATGCAGAACCCCAACGCCCCTGAGCCGGACCAGTTGTTCCGGGTGGCGCCGGAGGTCATGCAACTGACCACGCCGATGCTGTTCCTGATCGGCGAGGAAGATTTCGAACTGCGCCGCATCAACGGCGGTCGCGCCTTCTATGCCTTGTGGGAACGCGGTGTGCCGGTGGAATATCAGGTGTACCCACTGGCGCGGCGCGCCTTCGATTTCCGCGCCGACCAGTCACCCGAGGAGAAGATTGCCACCCGCCACGCCCGTCAGCGCGCCGACCAGTGGCTGCGGCGCTGGATGAAGCTGGAGAAGTAGACGCCGGCAAGGATGCCGGCGCTACATGAGGGAGGCTACGAGCCGGGCAGTTCGCGTTGCGACCGCACCTGCCGTGCCGGCCGGAAGGCTTTCGGGTCGACGCTGAAGGTCCAGTGGTTGCGCCAGGCGGCGCGCACCATGTTGGGATATTCCGCCTTGCCGAGGCTGCCGTTGTAACGGCCGAGCGCCCGGAACAGGTCGCCGCGTTCGATGTCGAGGTAGTGGCGCAGGATGGTGGCGCCGTAGCGCAGGTTGGTGCGCAGGTGGAACAGGTTGTGCTCGCGGGTGCCGATGGTCTTGGTCCAGAACGGCATGACCTGGGTGAAGCCGCGGGCGCCGACCACGGACACCGCGTATTTCTTGAAGCCGCTTTCCACTTCGATCAGGCCCAGCATCAGTTCCGGGTCGAGGCCGGCGCGGGTGGCTTCATAGTGCAGGGTGTTGAGGAAGTCCTCGCGGAATTCCGCATCCGGGATGCGTCGCGCAAGGCGTCGCGACATTTCGCTCAGCCAGGCCTGGACATAGGGCGACTCGGCGAAGGCCGCGCTTTCCACGGCGGTGTCGGCCACCGCCTTGGAGAGCTGCGAGCGCACGCTCGCCGACATCGGCTCGTAAATC
>CAZONS010000305.1:0-4569 GCA_964581195.1 uncultured Thiobacillus sp.
CCTCGGCCTCGTGGAAGACGCGCAGGGTCTGCACATCCTTGGCGCCGTAGGCGACGGTGGCGACGTAGACGTGGCCGTAGTCGCTGGCAAGCCGGGCCAGGTCTTTCTTGGCGGTGGGTTTGCCGGCGGCGGAGAACTTGGCGACGGCGCCGATCGGGGTGGCCTTGGAGGTCTGGCCGCCGGTGTTGGAATAGACCTCGGTGTCGAGCACCAGGATGTTGACGTCGTAATGCAGGGCGAGGACATGGTCGAGGCCGCCGTAACCGATGTCGTAGGCCCAGCCGTCGCCGCCGATGATCCAGACCGAGCGGCGGATCAGCCATTCCGCCAGCGTCGCCAGTTCACGCGCGCGTGGCTGGGTCGCGCCGGCCAGCTTGTCGAGCAACGCGGCGACGCGGCCGCGCTGGGCGCGGATGCCGGCTTCATCGCGCTGCTCGGCGCCGAGCAGCGCCTGGGCGAGGTCGCCGCCGATCTCGCCGGCCAGTTCCTTCACCAGCGTTTGCGCGTGCGCCATCAACTGGTCGGCCGCCAGGCGCATGCCGAGACCGAATTCGGCGTTGTCCTCGAACAGCGAGTTGGACCAGGCCGGGCCGCGACCGTCGGCGTTGGTGGTGTAGGGCGTCGTCGGCAGGTTGCCGCCATAGATGGAGGAACAGCCGGTGGCGTTGGCGATCAGCATGCGGTCGCCGAACAACTGGGCGGCCAGCCGGATGTAGGGGGTCTCGCCGCAGCCGGCACAGGCGCCGGAGAACTCGAACAGCGGGTCGAGCAGCATCGAGCCGGGAATGGTGGTGTGCTTGATGGCGTCGCGGTCGAACTCGGGCAGGTCGAGGAAGAAGGCGAAGTTGTCCCGTTCCGGCGCCCGCAGCGGCGCGATGTCGGCCATGTTCAGCGCCTTGTGCGAGACATTGGACTTGTCGTGGATCGGGCAGGCCTCGACGCAATCGCCGCAGCCGGTGCAGTCTTCCGGCGCCACCTGGTAGCTCATCCGGGTGCCGACGGGGAAGTCCTTGCTCTTCGCCGGGACGTGCTTGAAGGTGGCCGGCGCGCCCGCCACCGCCGCTTCCGGGAAGACGCGGGCGCGGATGGCGGAATGCGGGCAGACCAGCACGCACTTGCCGCACTGGGTGCACAGGGCCTCGTCCCAGACCGGGATCTCCAGGGCGATGTTGCGCTTCTCGAATTTCGCCGTGCCCACCGGCCAGGTGCCGTCCGCCGGCATCGCCGAGACGGGCAGGGCATCGCCGAGGCCGGCGTAGATGGGCAGGGTGACGTCGCGGACGAAGTCGGGGGGTGGCAGGCGGGACGCCTGCGCTACAGGTGTCGTAGCGCAGGCGTCTCGCCTGCCTCCATCAGCCGTATGCGCTACATAGACTTGATGCAGATGTTCCAGCGTCATGTCGATGGCGCGGTGGTTGAGTTCGGCCAGGCGGCGGCTCTTCTTGCCGTAGGTCTTGTCCACCGCCAGCTTGATCGCGGCGATGGCCTGTTCGCGCGGCAGGATGCCGGAGATGGCGAAGAAGCAGGTCTGCATGATGGTGTTGATGCGGCGGCCCATGTCCGCCTCGGCGGCGACCCTGTAGGCGTCGATCACCCAGAAATCGAGCTTCTTGTCGATGAGTTCGCGGCGCAGGTTGTCCGGCAGGCTGGCCAGCGCGGCTTCGGGCGGGGCGGCGGTATTGAGCAGGAAAACGCCACCCGGCTTCGCCTGCTTCAGCACATCGTAGCGCTCGGTGAACACGGTCTGGTGGCAGGCGACGAACCCGGCGTCGTTTTCATCCACCAGGTAGGCGGCGCGGATCGGCGCCTCGCCGAAACGCAGGTGCGAGACGGTGACCGCGCCGGATTTCTTGGAGTCGTAGACGAAGTAGCCCTGGGCCTGGAGGTCGGTATCCTCGCCGATGATCTTGATCGAGTTCTTGTTGGCCGACACCGTGCCGTCGGCGCCCAGGCCCCAGAACACGGCATGGCGCAGGGCGCGGCTGGCGTCGCTGCGAAAGGCCGCGTCCCAGGGCAGGGAGAGGTGGGTGACGTCGTCATGGATGCCGAGGGTGAACTGGCGCCTGGCCTGCGCGCGCGCCAGTTCATCGAACACCGCCTTGACCATGCCCGGGGTGAATTCCTTGGAGCCGAGGCCGTAGCGGCCGCCGACGACGCGCGGCATGGCGCGCGCGCCGTCCGCGGCCGCGTTGGCGAATGCGACCAGCACGTCCTTGTACAGCGGCTCGCCATCGGCGCCCGCTTCCTTGCAGCGGTCGAGCACGGCGATGGCGCGCGTGGAGGCCGGGATCGCCGCGATCAGGGCGGCCGGGTCGAGGGGACGGTAGAGGCGCACCTTCAATACACCGACCTTCTCGCCCCGCGCGATGAGGTGATCCACCGTCTCGTGCGTGGTTTCGGCGGCGGAACCCATCAGCACGATCACCCGTTCGGCATCGGGCGCGCCCACGTAGTCGAACAGCCGGTATTGGCGGCCGGTGAGCGCGGCGAAGCGGTCGAACACGCCCTGGACGATGCCGGGGAAGGCATCGAAGTAGGGGTTGGCGCGTTCGCGTGACTGGAAGAAGACGTCAGGGTTCTGCGAGGTGCCGCGCAGAACCGGGTGTTCCGGTGACAGGGCGCGGCCGCGGTGGGCGGCGACCTGATCGTCGTCGATCATCGCCCGCGCCGTTTCGCGTTCCAGTTCGACGATCTTGGCGACTTCGTGCGAGGTGCGAAAGCCGTCGAAGAAATGCAGCACCGGAATCCGGCCTTGCAGGCTGGCGGCCTGGGCGATGAGGGCGAAGTCGTGCGCTTCCTGCACGCTCCCCGCCGCGAGTAACGCAAACCCGGTGCCTCTGCAGGCCATTACGTCGGAATGGTCGCCGAAGATCGACAGGGCATGGCTGGCCACGGCGCGCGCCGCGACATGCAAGACGAAGGGCGTCAGTTCCCCGGCGATCTTGTACATGTTGGGGATCATCAGCAGCAGCCCCTGGCTGGCGGTGAAGCTGGTCGCCAGGGCGCCCGCGGTCAGCGCGCCATGCAGGGCGCCGGCGGCGCCACCCTCGGACTGCATCTCGATGACCCGGGGCACCGCGCCCCAGAGATTGGGCTCGCCACGCGAAGCCCATTCGTCCGCCCATTCGCCCATGTTCGAGGAGGGCGTGATGGGGTAGATGGCGATGACCTCGTTGCAGAGGTAGGCGGAGCGGGCGGCGGCTTCGTTGCCGTCGATGGTGAGGGTGCGGGAAGGCGGCATGGTCGGGTGAACTCCTTGGCGTTACGAACGGCCAGCAAGGAAGGGTGCGCCGTGCGCACCATTGCCCGCGACTCGGTGCGCACGGCGCACCCTACGGAAAACCGATGCTCAGTCAGGGAGCACGATCTTGCCGTCGCGGCTGAACTGGTAGTCGTGAAACACGTGTTCGGCGGAGAGCAGGGCGTAGTCGCCATTGTCCAGCTTCATCGAGGTGTCCTTAAGCCGGTAGGTGTAATGGCCACAGGTCCACAGGTCGAAGTCGCGCATGTGGGTGCACAGGCAGGTCTTGTCGAATACCTTGACTTTCTTCTCTCCAGGGTGGGCGGCGACCTCGCGGTTGTAGGCGTCGATGTAGGAACAGCGGCCGTTGGCGTCGAGCAGATAGCCGAACGACTCGCAGTTGGGGTGGGTGCCGGCGCCGATGGCCGGGCTGCTCTTGATCATGCGCATCGGATAGCCGGTGGGCGAGATGCCGTTGACCTCGATGTCGGTATCGGAGGCCTTGTAGTACTCCTGCTTGATCGGGTCGGGCAGGCCGCATTCCTGCGTCACCGTGAAGCGGGTGGCGACCTGCACGGCGGCGGCGCCGGCTTCAAGGAAGGCGGTGGCGTCCGAGCCGGTGAAGATGCCGCCGGCCGGGATCAGGGGGATGTCGAGTTGCTCGGCCGCGAGCCAGGCCTGGATCTCGGCGACGATGGTGGCGAGATCGTACTTCGCCCAGTCCATGCCGAAGCCCAGGTGGCCGCCGGCCAGCGGGCCTTCCACCACCACGTAGTCGGGCAGGCGGTTGCTGCGGGCGCTCTTGCGCAGGAACAACTGCAGGGCGCGCAGGCTGGAGACGATGATGCCCAGCTTGGCGTCGCGGAAGCGGGGGTGCTCCTCGATCATGCCGAAGGAGCCCAGGTGCAGGCCGGCGGCCAGGGTGATGCCGTCGATGCCGGCATCCAGCGCGGCGGTGAGCCTCACCTTGAGGGTCTCGCGCGGCGCATTCATGGTCAGCTTTTCCATGCAGTTGATGAACACCATGCCCTCGCCCCGCTTGCTGTCCATTGCCCGGCGCACATGCAGGCGCGTGGCTTCCTCCAGTTCGCCGAGGTGGAACTTCACCGCCGTCTTGTCTGCCAGGTTGGTGACATTGGCCTTGTATTGCTTGAGTTTGTCCTTGACGTAGCGGGTCTTGAGGTGGCGGTCGATGACCGTGGGGACCATCGCATCGGAGATGTGGCCGACACCGCCCAGGCGGGCGGCTTCCAGCGCCAGCTCGACCGTGGAGATGTCCACTCCCATGCCGCCGATCATGATCGGCACCAGTTCCTTGTTGCCGAGTC
>CAZONS010000306.1:0-4557 GCA_964581195.1 uncultured Thiobacillus sp.
ATCATGATCACCGGCACGTCGGGGTGGTTGGCGCTGACCTCGCGCAACACCTGCATGCCATCGATGCCCGGCATCTTGAGGTCGCTGAGCACGAGATCGAAGGTCGCGTCCTTCAGCGCGGCCAGCCCGGACTCGCCATCCTTGCGCGCGGTGACCTGATAGCCCTCACGCCGCAGGACATGGGTGAGGTTGGACAGCGCGATGGCTTCATCGTCGATCAACAGGATATGCGGCTTGCTCACGGGTGTTCCTCGGGCAGGGGTAACCAGATTTCAAAACGGGTGCCGCTGCTGGCGCGGCAGTCCACCACGATGCAGCCGCGATGTTCGCTGACGATCTCCTCGACCAGATAAAGACCGAGGCCGGTGCCTTCGCCGCTGGAGCGGGTCGTGACGAACGGCTCGAACAGGTGTTCGCAAACCTCCGCGGCGATGCCCGGGCCATCGTCGGCCACGATGATGCGCATGGCCCGGGCGGATTGGGCGAGGATGGTCGGGTCGCCCTCCAGATGCCGGTGACCGACCCCATCGGCGCTCCAGACCTCCAGCCCCGCGCTGACCTCGATATGGCGGGCGCCGGCATCGGCCGCGTTCTTGATCAGATTGATGAAGACCTGATGCATGCGCTCCCGGTCCGCCTCGATCTCCAGATCGCTGTCCGCCTCGATGCAGACTTGCACCCGCGCCGGCAATTGGCGATGCAGCAGGGACAGCGAGGATTGCAGGAGGTCGGCGAGCGGCAGCCGCTGCGCGTGCAGTTTCGGTTGCCGCACGCTATCCAGCAGGCGCCGCACGATGCGCCGCGCGCGCTCGGTCTCGCTGTCGATCTGGGCAAGCCACAAGGCCCGGGTGTCCGCGTCCACGGTGGCATCCTCCTCCATCAGCAGTTGCACCGAGGTGGAGATGTTGGACAGCGGGTTGTTGAGTTCATGCGCCACGCCGGAGACCAGCACCCCCAGGGCCGCCGCCTTTTCGCTGCGCTTGACCTGGTCCTGTTGCTGGCGCATGTGTTTCAGCATGGTGTTGAAGGAGGCCACGAAGGATTCGATTTCCTGATCCCGGGAGGGGAGGGCCAGTTCGCGCGCGCGCCCCTCGTCGATGTCTTTGAGCCCGGTCTGCAGTCCTCGCAATGGCCGCGCCACCCGGTGCGCGAGGAACAGGCCGCCAGCGATCCCCAGGACCACCACGCCGGCGAACGCAAGCAAGAGCATCAGCCCGGCCCGGCGCGTGGCGTCGGCAAGATGGCGCCGCTCGCTGTGTCGCAGTTCCTGCGAGGTTTCGCTCAGCTGATAGCCGAGGTCGCGAATGGTATGGCGCGCCCGGGCCTGAGCGGCGGGGTCGAGTTGCGGATAGCGTTCCAGCGCCTCGAGATAGTTCCGCAACAGCGACTGGATGCGCTCGAGGCGCGCCTCGCCGCCGATGGCCAGGATGACCGCGCGCCCCCTGGTCAGGGCTTCCCCGGCCACGCCTGCCTGCTGCCGCAGTTGATCCAGGCTGGCGAGATCCCGGTAGAGAAAGAGATTCTTCTCGTCACGGCGCATTTCCAGGGTGGCTTCGCGGAAGCTGGCCACCGACTGCCCGTCCTCGATCTGCCGCGACAGGTAGTGGAGATCGGCAAAGACCACGGCAGCAAACGAGAGCAGCACCAGTTTGGAGAAGCCATAGGTCCGGAAAATCTTGTTGCGCAGGCTGGGCATGGGTGTTGCATCCGTTGCGGAGGAGTGTTGCAAATGGTAACGGTCATGCAACAGTTGTTGCAACGCTTTGCAACAGTCTGCTGCAACAGGTGGTCTAATAAATCATGTAACCATCTGATAAAAAAGGGAACGTCGATATTGGCACAGCGTTTGCTTAACAGGTTGTATTCACGATGCACTCGCAAGGAGACCAAGATGAAGCTGACCCAGGAAATCAAACGCATGTTGTCCGCCCTGGCCTATGCCAACGCGGGCGACTACCTGAGCCGCCGCCAGAAGGGCGAAGTGCTGAGCGGCGGCAAGGTGCGCGTCGCCAGGCCGGAGGTGGCGGCGGCGCCGGAGGTGCGCCCCCAGGTGGCCTTGTATCTGGGCGCGGAACTCCCCGCGGAGGTGATGCAGTACGTCGTGCAGACCTGCGTCCGGCTGCGGCACGGCCTGACCGTGTTGACCTTCCAGAGCGCTCCCGACGCCGAGGCCTTGCTGGCGCCCTATCGGCCTGCCCTGGCGGAGGCGGGAATCGCGCCGCGCGTGGAGGTGCTCGTGGGCGAGGCGCCCGCCGCCCTGGTCCGGGCGCTGGCCCGCCGCCCGGATGTGGCCTTCCTGGTCTGCAATGAGGGGGGCTACTTGGGGCACGGCCTCCTGATCGGCGCTCAGCACAAGCATGGCTTGCCTGTGCCGGTGGTGCTCGTGGCGGCCAATGAGGTCGGCGCCGGCGCGATGGGCGACGGCTTGGAAACCCCTCAACGCGCGCGGCGCGCGGCGTGATTTTGGTCCGCGATATACTCATTCCCACCAATGCAACTCTCACGCCCCGGCATGAGGCGGTCCCGACATGACCCGATTCCTTCCCTTCCTGCGCTGGTTTCCCATGCGGGCGGACACGCTGCGCGGCGATCTGCTCGCCGGCGTGACCGTGGCATTGATCCTGATCCCGCAGTCGATGGCCTATGCCACGCTGGCCGGCCTGCCCGTGGTGTACGGTCTGTATGCCTCCTTCCTGCCGGTGATGATCGCCTCCATGTGGGGGGCATCGCGCTTCCTCCACACCGGGCCGGTCGCCCTGCTGTCGTTGATGTCGGCGGCGGCGATCGAGCCGCTGGCCAGCCGCGGCAGCGAGGAATTCATCCTCTATTCGATGACGCTGGCGCTGATGGTCGGCGTGATGCGCCTGGGCCTCGGGCTGTTCCGCATGGGCGTGTTGATCAACCTCGCCTCGCATCCGGTCATCAACGGCTTCACCAACGCGGCCGCGCTGATCATCGGACTGTCGCTCCTGAACAGTTTCATCAACGTGCCGATGCCGCGTTCCGACATGTTCCTGCGCGACCTCTGGCATGTGGTCATGCAGCTACCGCTGGCGCACTGGCCGACCATCGCCTTCGGGGTCGGCACGCTGCTGGTGATGTCGTTGCTCAAGCGTTGGTCGCCGAAAGCGCCGGGGGTCCTGGTCGTGGTCATCCTGGGCACGGTGCTCAGCGCCACGGTCGGGTTCGAGCAAACCACGCTGGTCTCCCCCGAGCAGATCGAGGACGCCAAGGTGAGGCAGGTCTATGCGAAATTCGCGCAACTCGAGGCCGACCTGGTGCGCAACAAGCAGGCGCAGACCGCGGTGCGCGCAAAGCTGAGCGATCTGGCCGAGGTCGAGCGCCACGATTACTCGCTCGAGGCCGAAGCCTTGCGGCTGGATGGCGAGGAGCGGAGCCTGAAGAAGCAGCTTTATGGCCAGCGCGTCGCGGTGCATCGCTACGCGCTGGAGCCCGTGGCGGGGGAGAACGGCGCGCTGCGCTACCGGGTCGTTTCCGAACCGGGCTGGCTTGACACGCCCTGGCGCTTCGCCGCTGCCAGGGACGGTCAGTTCCGGCTATCCGCCGGCGGCAAGGTGGTGGGCGACATTCCCGCCGGCCTGCCCGATTTCACCCTGCCACCCCTGGAGTTCGGCCTGATGGCGGGCCTGCTCGGCACGGCCTTCATCATGGCGCTGATCGGCTTCATGGAAGCGACCTCGATCTCGCGCGCGCTGGCGGCACAGAGCCGGGAGAAGCTCGACCCCAACCAGGAACTGATCGGCCAGGGCCTGGCCAACATCGTCGGCAGCCTGTTCCAGTCCTACGTCGTGTCGGGTTCCTTCTCGCGTTCGGCGGTCGCCGCCAAATCAGGCGCGCGCACCGGCTTCTTCGCCATCGTCAGCGCGCTGGCCGTGGTGCTGGTGATGCTGTTCATGACCCAGTATTTCCACCACCTGCCGCAGCCGGTGCTGGCGGCCATCGTGATGAGCGCGGTGTTCGGCCTGATCGACTTCAAGACCCTGCGCCATTCCTGGAACGTGCGCCGCAGCGACGGCGTGGTCGGCCTCATCACCTTTGTCGCCACCCTGCTGATGGCGCCGCAACTCGCCAACGGCGTGCTGGTCGGCGTCGTCCTGACCATCCTGGTGTTTCTGCATGGCGTCATGCAGCCGCGCAGCGAGGTGCTGGGGCGCACCCGCGAGGGCACCCTGGTCGGCGCCGCCAACTACGACCTGCCGCCGATCAGCGAGAACTATGTCGTTCTGCGCTTCGACGCTTCGCTGGTTTTCATCAACTCGGCGTTCTTCGAGCAGGCCGTGATGAAGGCGCTCAGCCAGTCGCCGGCGGCGAAGGCGGTGCTGGTGATCGGCAACACCATCAACCGGGTGGATGCCACCGGCGAGGAAAAGCTGCGCACCCTGACCACGGATCTGCGCGCCGCCGGGGTGACGCTGGTGCTGGCCGGGCTGAAGAAGCAGGTTCGGGAAGCCCTGAACCGGGCCGGGCTGGACGACTACATCGGCAAGGAGAACCTGTTCCCGAGCAAGGACATCGCGCTCAAGACCATGGCCCAAC
>CAZONS010000307.1:0-4541 GCA_964581195.1 uncultured Thiobacillus sp.
CGACCTTCTCGACCTTCTCGACCTTCTCGACCTTCTCGACCTTCTCCACCTTCTCCACCTTCTCCACCTTCTCCACCTTCTCCACCTTCTCGACCTTCTCCACCTTCTCGACCTTCTCGACCTTCTCGACCTTCTCGACCTTCTCGACCTTCTCGACCTTCTCGACCTTCTCCACCTTCTCGACCTTCTCGATCTTCTCCACCGTCTCCGGCTTCTCGATCTTCTCCACCGTCTCCGGCTTCTCGATCTTCTCCACCGTCTCCGGCTTCTCGATCTTCTCCGCCTTCTCGGCCCTCTCCGCCGTCTCCGGTCGCTCGTCTTTCTCTATCTTCTCCGCCGTCTCCGGCTTCTCACCCCGCTCGCCCTGTTCCCCGCGATCCCTATCATCAGCGGACTCTCGCCGACCTCCGGCGACCGTGCTTTCCTGATGCCCGTCTTCGGTGACCGCGGCGTTTGCGTTGGTGGCGTCGTCATGCCGCCCAGACTTGGACGGGTGGCCCCGAAATGCCTCCAGATGCACGGCTTCCAGCCGACCATCGTCATGACTCACCACCTCGACCCTGACCCAGGCACCCGGCCTGGCCTGATGGGCCACGCCAGGCCGGCTGGTCAGCCGTGTATAACCCAGATCGAGCACGTTCTGGTCATTGCCACGCACCACACCCTGCAGAACCAGCCTTTCCGGCTTGACCGCGAACGCCAGGGTCGGTGCCACGCGGGTCTCCCTGACGCTGAGCACGCCCTTGTCCAACACACCGGTCAGGCGCACTTCCTGGCCTGGCGGTACCGGCTTCATGCCGACCAGATTGAGGCTGCCGATCAGGCCGACGCCTCCGGTCTGATAATCCAGCGGCGCCGTGATCAATACCTTCTTGTCCGGTCGCGCGCCCTCCACCCGCGAGGCCAGCACCATACCCGCCGCATCGCGCACACCGCTGACCCGAACGAAGTCGCCAGGCTGAGGGGGGGATCCTCGAGTCGGGCCGAAGGGGTTGTCCGGCGACATTTTGACCATCTGCCCCAGCGCCATGAAATGATCACCGCGCGGCGAGACCCAACTGACCGGCCCGACCAGCGCGGAGATCAGCGCGATATGGCGCGCCCGCAGACTGGTGCCACGACCTTCGGCATCCACCGATACGAGTTGGCCGACGGCAAGCTGATCGGTGCCGCCAACGTCGCCATCGACGCTGACCGGGGTATCGGCGTCGTACGCCACGCGCAGGCCATTGACACAAATGCTGCCGAAACCGGTGATCACCCCGACGATGCCGGTACCGCCGACACCACTGCCATCGGCCTGCCTGCCGGTACCGCCCATGCCCTGGCCGTCGCCCTGATGGCCACTGCCGCCCATGCCGGTGCCGTCATCCAGATGGCCGGTACCGCCGCTACCGGTACCGTCGATCCGGTGGCCACTGCCCCCCATTCCCGCGCCATCCGACCCGTGTTGCGCGCAGGGATTGACCGCCTGGGCGCTGCCCGTCGTTAACACAAGGGCAGTCAGCCAGGCGAGGACGACTCGCTTCAATGCGTATCTCCCCGACCCGGTTGGGCATCTTCCGCGTAGTAGTAGACGCCAAAGGTCATGCGCCGCGTGGCATCCGCCCGCGCGTGGTCCGTTTCCTGCAACTCCAGCGCCCGACGGTTGATTTCCTGCATGGCGCTCACGGCCAGTTCACGCGACAGGACTCGCAATTGCTCGACGGACTCGGCGGAGAGCCCGTCGCAATAGACGCTGCGCTCCAGAAAGGGAGGTTGGCCATCGAGCAGGTTATGGCCCACGGCGGCGAGGTGATCACCTATGTTCTTGCCCAGATAGAAGCTCTTTTCATCGAACCCCCGCGCCGGGACGAATGCATGCTCGACCAGGTGTACACGGTCTTCCGCATCCAGCGTGACCACACCCAGGCGCAGCCATTCATCCAGCACCGCGCGCGAGCGAATGTCCTTGCTGACGCTCTCCACCAGGCGCTCGAAGGAGACATCGCCTCCTTTGCTGGCCAGTCTCGGCAGGGCAAGGGGACGTCGCTGGCCATCGAGAAAAAGGGCTTCGGCGCACCAGCGGGACACCACTTGCGCCCCCATGGAAACGACCGGAGAGGGGGGGGCCTGCAGCAGCATTTCCTCACGCAGACGCTTGACCTCGCGACGATGCACGCCGGAGAGCAGGCTGACCCGGCTATCGGTGACCTGGCCGCCGTCGTCGGGAAAATCCCGTGCCGCGACATCCACGAACACACCCTTTGCAAGGTTGCAGAACGCCACGTAATTGACCCCGTAAGCCATCAGCAAGCGCGCCAGCGGGCGCAACAATCGCTGCACACCTCGCAACAAGGCAGCCGGGGCGACGAGTGACACACGCGTATTCATATCCATGTCGAAACTATATCACGTGTGTAAACATGACACGAAACAAGACCAAAACATTCCATAAATATCAATGACATAACTTGTCCACCACAAATAAGACCCCACACCCCATGTTGACGTGTGTCTTTTTTACACGTAGATTGGATCCAGGTCATGCCGCCATCCAGACGCCGTGGCCCCATCACACATCTTTCGAGCGAAGGAGGAATGGAACATGCAAGCACAACCCTGTTTAACCCTCACCCTGGCGCTGCTCCTGGCAGCGGGGGGGGCATTGGCCGCGCCGCCCGCGGGCCAGTTGCTGGCCTCGCAATGTGCGCAATGCCATGGCACCAACGGCAACGGCCCTGGCTTCGACAAACTGGCGGGAAAAAGTGCCCACGAACTGAGCGGCGAGATGCGCGAGATGAAGTCTCGCAAGACTCCGGAAGGCATCATGGATCGTCAGGCGCACGGCTACACCGATGCGCAGATTCAACTGATCGCGGCCTACCTCTCCGGCCAGCGTGGCGGCAGCACCGGCACCGGCACCGGCACCGGCACAAGTACCAGCACCGGCACCAGCGGCACCGGTGAAAAATCGGCGTACTCCGAAAAGCGCCGCCACAAGTTCAGCCGTGACCACCGCGATTAACCCAGGGAGCAGATGACATGAATACCGTGAACAGAAGGCAGTTCCTCAAGCTCGCCGGCATCGCTTCCGCCCTGGCCGCCCTGCCCCGCGCCGTCGGCGCCGCGACCACACCCGCCCGGGTCGTGGTGGTGGGCGGCGGATTCGGCGGCGCCACCGCCGCGAAATACATCCGCATGTGGGGAGGCAACGTCCAGGTCACCCTGGTGGACCCCAACGCCAGTCACATCTCCTGCATTCTTTCCAATCTGGTGGTCACCGGCGCCCTGCCGATGAGCAAGATCACGCTGGGTTATGGCTCGCTGAGATCCAGATATGGCATCTCCGTGCTGCAAGGCCGCGCGATCGCCATCGATGGCGGCGGCAACACCCTCACCGTCAGCACGGCCGTCGGCAATCAGGTGCTGCCTTACGACCATCTGGTCCTTTCCCCCGGCATCGACTTCATCGCCCCGAACGGCGCCTGGAACCCGGATCTGACACCGCATGCCTGGCAAGCGGGAGCGCAGACCACCCTGTTGCGGGATCAATTGGCGAGCATGCGCAACGGCGAGGTATTCGTCATGACCGTGCCCAAGTCGCCCTATCGCTGCCCGCCCGGCCCCTATGAGCGGGCCTGCGTGGTGGCCGACTACCTGAAAAGAAAGCGCTACGGCAGCGCCAAGGTCATCGTGCTGGATGCCAACCCCGGCATCCAGGCGGAGCCGGTCGGCTTCGGCAATGCCTTCAACTTCACCCACGCCGGGATGATCGAATACGTGCCCAACGCCACGGTGCTGTCGGTGGATTCCGCCTCGCGCAGCATCGCCACCACCGCGCAGGTCGTCAGCAACGCCCGCGTGCTGAACGTCATTCCGAACCAGAAGGCCGGCGCCATCGCCGCCATGCTGCCGCTGAACACTCAGGGATTCGTGCCGGTGGATGCGCTGACTTACGCGGTGTCCGGTTACCCGAACATCCACGTGATCGGTGACGCCTGCGCGGTGCCGGCGAGCGACGGCAAGGGCGTACCGAAATCCGGCCATATGGCCAACTCGGAAGCGAAGGTGTGCGCGGATGCCATCGTGCGCGCGCTGGCGGGGGAGGCGCCGGACACCAACGTCACCACCAACTCGGCCTGCTACAGCCCGATCACCAGCAAGACCGCATCCTGGTTGTCCGCCAGCTTCAACTATGGAGACATCCTGGACACAGCGGGCAACGTCAAGGGGAAGGGCATGCACCGGGTCGACCTGGGCGAATCCGATCGCGCCAGCGGCGACCATTACGAGGACATGTTCACCTGGGCGAAGAGCCTGTTCGCCGACAGCTTCGTCTGATCCGCCAGTGAAATGAAACGGCCCGCCGACAGGGCGGGCCGTTTTCCATCGCGGCGGCGATCAGGGCCGCACCGCGTTCAAGGCATCATTTCATCCAGTTCCATTTCGTCATCGTCCGGCGGCACGGTCTCCGGCTCAGTGGGAATCACCGGGGGGAGCGTCGCGACGAAGGGCGATTCGGGCTCGGCCATGCGAACCTGATTCTGCACGACATCACC
>CAZONS010000308.1:0-4505 GCA_964581195.1 uncultured Thiobacillus sp.
CGCCCTTACCTGGCTGACGAGACCCGGGTCAATCTTGCCGCGCGCAAGGGGCCCTCGACGGTGATGGCCTGCTCGCTCTGCGCCGGCGTGGCGGCCAGCGAGGCGCTGAAGATCCTGCTGGGGCGTGGCAAGGTCTGGGCCGCGCCGCATGGCATCCAGTTCGATGGCTACCGCAACAAGGTGGCGCACACCTGGCGCCCGGGCGGCAATCGGCATCCGATCAATCGTCTCGCCATTGCGATCGCGAGGCGGCAACTGGGCGTTTGAACCCAGGTTGAATGGCTATTGGAAATTCGGGGCTGTATCGCTGATCACGGTAACAAGACGAAAAAAAAGAGCGGGTTGTGAAACCCGCTCTTTTCGTTGAGGCCTGCCGATCAGACGCGTTTCGCGCGGCGGGCAAAACCGAAGCCGAGGAGACCGAGGCCGAGAAGCGCCAGGATGCTGGGCTCGGGGACGGCCTGAGCCTTGGCGGCGCCGCTGACCTGCTGCTGGAAGGTCAGTTCGTAGTACAGCGTGCTGGCCATGGATCCGGTCAGATCGAAGACTTGCTGGAAGCCGGCGCCAGCGAGGCTCTTCTCGTAGAAATCACCACCGTTCGAGCGGGAGAGGCTTCTGCTCAGCGCGTTGCCACAGAACTGGCCGTAGACGCCGTTGCCATCGATATCGCAGTTGCTGCCACCGGTCATTTGGGCGACCAGACTGGTGCTGGGGGGTGTGCCGGTACCCGTCGTGTTGTCCTCGTAGATGTCGAGGGCAACGCTACGCGCCGCGATGGCCTGGATGTCGCCCGGATCGGTCGCGAGTTCGAATTCGAAGTTGTACTTGAAGTCGATCATCATCAGGCCGGTCCAGCCCAGGTTGGTGCCGTCATAGACGCCATCAAGAGGCGTAAGGGGGTTTTCGTCGAACCTCAGGTCGGACATGTCGAGATAACCGGTGAACTTGTTGACGGCGCTCGACGCCACTTCGGTCAGGTTGGTGGTATAGCCTTCCGCCACCATGACCGAGCGCTCGCCACCGGATTCGAGCACGCCGAAGGGGTTGACGTTGGGAATCGCCGCGGTCGTGATCAGCGCATCGGCGCGGGCATATTGGCCGACCTTGCCTTCCGCGGTAAAGACGTTCTGTCCGGAGGTGGCTCCGGAAGAGGCCTGCAGCGGGTCGACCGGGAAGTCGCCAGGCTTCGGGGCGTGCGTGGTCAGGGTCGATTCCTTGTGATCGCCCGTGGCGGTCGGCTTGGTGGTGGAGGTGTCCGAGGTGAAGACAGCGGCGCGCGGAGCGTTGCTGTTGGAGGCCGGACGCGCCCAGACCAGGGTGTCGACGCCAGCGTCATAGACGCCATTGTTGTTGGTGTCTTTCATGTACTGACCGTACAGATTGACGTTGTACAGCTCGAAGAAGCTGTAGTAGTAGGCGGCAGCCTGGGCGCCAGCGGGAGCCATGCCGATGCCAGCCGCAACCAGGGCACCACAGAGAGCTTTGCTGCTGAATACGTGTTTCATTTGAATCTCCTTGTTTAGAGCAAGTCCCGTCGGGGTACTGGCTGGTTACTCGCAAGAACCGAAATCCGGTTGTGTTGACTACTTATAAGCAATGCCCATGCCACTATTTTTCGTTGCTTCGTAACCGCATGAAATACAAGAAGAAAACAGGGGTTACGCCGTGGTGGAAGAGGCCGTGGTGAGTGGGGGTGGGGGGTGAGTGTAAAAAGTACCGACGCCTGATGCTGCTTAGGGGCGCACCCCGGTCGGATGCCGGGGGCTTCATGCGATTCGGCATGTCTTCGCGCTCAACCGCGCTTCCTGTGGCGATCCCAGATCGTCAGCAAGGCGGGCAGGAGCAGGAGGTTCAGGCACATGGCCCCGAACAGGCCGGCCAGGGTGAGCAGGCCGAAATGCTGCGTGGGTCTGAAGGTGGAGAGGCCGAACAGGGCGAAAGTCATCAGCAGGACCAGGGTGGTGGCGATGCTGGGCCCTCCGGCATGGCGATAACTGATGATCAGGGAGCGCAGGGTGCGATGGTTCGCGCCGCGGGCACGGCGATAGCCGGAATAGAGATGGATGGTGTCCTCCACCGCGACGCCGATGGCTACCGCCGCGATCAGGGCGGTGGCGATGTCCAGGCGCAAGCCGAGCAGCACCAGGATGGCATAGGTGAAGATCACGGGAGACAGGTTGGGCAACAGGCAGATGAGCCCGCCCTTCAGGCTTCTGAACATGAGGGTGAACACCAGGAAGATGGTCAGAAGGGATCCCGCCAGACTGCTGATCTGTCCCTGGACCAGCAGGGTTTCCTGATCCGCCAGCAGGCGGCCGAATCCGGCGACCGTGTAACCGACGCCCGGTTCGGCCTGGCTGGCGAGATGCGCTTCCATTCGCTTGACGAGCGCCACGACCTTGCTGGTCTCATGCACATTCACCGACATGACGATGCGGGCGGTGTCGAAGTCGTGGTTGACCAGGTCGTAGAGGTCGCGACCGTCATACAGCAACAGGTATTGCGCGATCAGATCGGCGTTGTCCGGGACGACGCGATACGCCGCATCCCCCTCGTTGAAGGCGCGATGCATTTCCTCGACGACGTCGGAGAGCGCGACCGCGCGATCGATCTCCGGCTGCGCCTCCAGCCAGACACGCAGTGAGGCCACCCGCTTGAGCAGCGCGGGATCCTTCAATGCATCGCGCTGTTGGGTTTCAACCACGATTTCCAGAGGGGTGACGCCGGCGATGTTCTGCTCGATGGCTCGGGTCGCGCGCGTGAGCGGATGATCCGGCTTGAAGAAGTTGAGCATGTCGGTATCCACCCGGATCTGCGAGATCAGGGCGAGGGCGCCGGCGCTGATCAGGCTCACGGCAAGAATGACCAGCCCCGCCCGGCGTATCCCCCATTCAGGAAGATGCGCGATCGCGACATCGATCCAGTGCATGCCCTGGGCATCGTGGGTCAGTTCCGCGCGGAACCAGCGTCCCAGCATGGCGGGCAGCAGATGCATGACCACGAGATAGCCGAGCGCCGCGCCTGAGGCCGAGGCTAGGCCGAAATCCCTGATGGGGGTGATGGGCGTCAGCGCGAGCGAAGCCAGACCGAGAAAGGCCATGATGGTCGCCATCAATGAGGGCCGGCGGACTTGTGCGACGGCCCAGTCCACCGCCATGTGCCGGCGCAGGCCGTTCTTGTGGGCCAGTCGCAGCGCCGCCCAGAAATGGATGAGGAGGGAGGCGGCCAGGGCCATGGTCAGCGGCACGGCCATGGAGTCGACCATGGTATAGGGGCGCTGGAAGGCGATGAGCAGGACGACCGGCAACGGGCTGACCACCATGATGCAGGCCAGCGTCCATCCGACCACGCTCCAGCTTCTGAACAGCAGCCAGATCACGAACATCACCATTGCGGTCGTGAGCGGGCTGAAGGTGAGGTTGTCATGGATCAGGGCGTCGAGTTGCGCGACGTCCAAGGGTACCGGCCCGGCCATGCCTGCCACCATCGGTTCGAGTCCTTCCTCGCGCAGGACGGTGGCGACGGCGGTCTGGATGGTCTGCCGGGTGCGGCTGTCGGAAAGTTTTACAGGTCTGACCATGATGCCCAGGCTCTTGCCGTCGCTGCCCGCCATTGCCCGTTTCGCGAAGCGATCGGAAAGGACGCGTTCCCGCCATTGCTCCGGCGTGCGTTCGTCCAGTCGCCTCACATCGATCAGGGGCTCGACCGCGAAGCCCATGTCGTCGGCGCGGATGTGGTCGGAACTCACCACCGAAAGCACCCGCTCGATGTTCGGGGCGCGCTCGATGCGGTCGACGGCCTTGCCCAGGCGGCGCAGGACATCGTGCTCGTAGAGCGCTTCGCCCTGCAGAAGGACATAGATGAACTGGTCGTTGGGAAAGTGCTCGCGCAACTCCCGCTCGTAGCGCACGGCGGGGTTGTCCGCGGGGAAATAGATCTCGGGCGCGTTGTTGACCGTGATGGCGGGCAGAAAGAAGCCAGGCAGCAGCAGCAACACGATGAACAGCGCGAGCGCCGGGAGGGCGGGGAGTTTCATACGGCCACCTCAGGAGGGTTGGTAGCGGGGCTGGGAAGTGTCTCTCCGGGCGAATGTGCTCGCGGAGATCAAAGATCCAGTCGCCATTCCAGATAGATCAGATCGTTGTTCTTGTAGTAGCCGCCGGGGCTGCTGGCCTCACCCGAGAACCAGTGGCCGCCCAGGGTGATCTGCTGCGATTCCAGGCCGGACCAGGTGATGGATGGGTTGAAATAAGTGTCCCTGCGGTCGAGGCCGATGCTGTAGCGCAGCCTGGATTGCCAGTTTCCGCGCCCCCATTCGGTACGCACCGACCCGGTCAGGGCCAGGGTGTGGCTGTGGTCGAGGAGGTTGCGCCCACCCTTATCCAGTTGCCGCCAGGCCAGTTGCATCACGACCAGGGTGTCCTGATCACCCGGCCACCAGTCGATGCCGGCCACGGCCTCGAAGGCCGGAACGGTGGTGTAGGCGAGGGTGGTGTCGAGGGTGA
>CAZONS010000309.1:0-4489 GCA_964581195.1 uncultured Thiobacillus sp.
AGTCGGCCAGGACGTGGAATTCGTGCGAGCCGGAGCCGCCGATGGCGCCGGTGTCCGCCGCCACGGCGCGGAACTTCAGCCCGAGGCGGGTGAAGATGCGCGAATAGGTGGCGTACATGACCTGGTAGGTGGCATCCAGGCTGTCTTCGCTGGGGTGGAAGGAATAGGCGTCCTTCATGGTGAATTCGCGGGCGCGCATGACGCCGAAGCGGGGTCGGATTTCGTCGCGGAACTTGGTCTGCACCTGATAGAAGTTGACCGGCAACTGGCGATAGGAGCGGATTTCCTTGCGGGCGATGTCGGTGATGACTTCCTCGTGGGTGGGGCCGAAGCAGAAGTCGCGCTGGTGGCGATCCTTGATCTTCAGCATCTGCGGTCCGAACACCGCCCAGCGGCCGGATTCCTGCCAGAGTTCGGCGGGCTGGACGGCGGGCATCAGCAGTTCCAGGGCGCCGGCCCGGTCCATTTCCTCGCGCACGATGGCCTCGACCTTGCGCAGCACCCGCAGGCCCAGCGGCATCCAGGTATAGAGGCCGGAACCGAGGCGGCGGATGAGGCCGGCGCGCAGCATGAGTTTGTGGCTGAGCAGTTCCGCCTCGGCGGGGGCTTCCTTGCTGGTGGAGAGGAAAAACCGGGAGATGCGCATGGTAGGCTTCTAGGTCCGAAAAAGAAGGCGAATGGTACCAAATGCGGCTGTTTTCCCGTCAGCGCAAAGGCGCGCAAGAACCCGTGCAGATCAGCGAGCGCGGCGGCGTCCGTTACATGCACCTCGGCGGCCCGGCGGTGCAGAGCGCGATGCGGATTCGGGAGCCGTGGTCGCTGGAGCTGGAATACACCCGCGCCATGTTCACGTTTCTGCTGTTTCACCCCGCCCCGCGCGACATCGCGCTGATCGGTCTCGGCGGCGGTTCCCTCGCCAAGTTCATCCACCGCAACCTGCCCGACACCCGGCTCACCGCGCTGGAAATCAATCCGGAAGTGGTCGCCGCCGCCCGTGCCTATTTCCACTTGCCGGCCGACGACGAACGCCTGGAGACACGGGTCGGCGACGGCGCCGCCTATGTGCATGCCCACCCGGACAGCCAGGATGTGCTGCTGGTGGATGGCTACGATGCCAAGCGCATCGTCGAGGCGCTGTCCACGGTCGATTTCTATCGTGCCTGCAAGGCCATGCTGCGCCCCGGCGGCGTGGCGGCGTTCAACCTGTGGGGGTCGGACGAGTATTTTCCCCGCTATTTCGAGCGCATCGCCGCCGTGTTCGGCCAGCATGTGCTGCAACTGCCTTCGGAACGCAAGGGCAACATCATCGTCTTCGCCTTCAACAAGCCCTTGCCGAATGTCGGTTTCGCGGCTCTGGAGCGCGCCGCCGAGCAGTGGCGCGGTGTCCTGGACCTGGAGTTCCCTGACTTCGTCGGCCGCATGCGGCACTGGAATCCGGTGGGTGAACGCGGATTTGTCGTCTGAGCCGGCTTTCCATCCCCCGCCTGGAGTGTGAGAATTGACATAGTTAAGTAACCTTGGGGAACCGCCATGATCGACAAGGACGGTTACCGGCCGAATGTGGGCATCGTCATTTGCAATGCTCGTAACGAAGTGTTCTGGGGCAAGCGTGTGCGGCAGAACTCCTGGCAGTTTCCGCAGGGGGGAATCAAGCACAGCGAGAGCCCGGAACAGGCCATGTTTCGTGAATTGATGGAAGAAGTCGGGCTGGCGCCCGAGCATGTCCGCATCCTCGGGCGCACCCGCGAATGGATGCGCTATGACGTGCCGCGCGACTGGGTGAAGCGGGAATGGCGCGGCCACTATCGCGGCCAGAAGCAGATCTGGTATCTGCTGCGTCTGGTCGGTCGCGAGTGCGACGTCCGCCTGCGCGCCTCCAGCCATCCCGAGTTCGATGCCTGGCGCTGGAACGACTACTGGGCGCCGGTCGACGCCGTGGTGGAGTTCAAGCGCGACGTGTATCGCTCGGCCTTGAGTGAACTCGAACGTTTTCTGACCGCGGACGCACACCATCATGTGCGCCATCCTTTCAGCCTGAACCTGCGTGTGCAGGGTGCGGGCCGACCCTGAACGAGAACCCTTATGACCCGTACCTATACGCCCATTCCCACGACGCCGCTGCAGAAGGGCGCCACCTTCCACAAACCGCGTCAGATCATGCCGGAACGGGTGAGCATGGACGACCCGGCACTGGGGGTGATGACCGATTTCCAGATCGTCACGGCCTATACCATCTTCCCGCTGGAAACCATCGAGGACGCCCGCGCCAAGATGATCCATCGCGGCGTGCGCATGTTGCTGGTGGTGGATGACATGAACCATATCCTGGGTCTCATCACCGCCACCGACCTGACGGGCGAGAAGCCGATGCAGGTGGTGCAGAACCAGGGCATCCGCCATTCCGATGTGATGGTGAAGGACATCATGACACCGCGCGAGCGCCTGGAAGTGCTGTGCATGGACGACGTGCAGAAGGCCTGCGTCGGCGACATCGCGGCGACCCTCAAGTCGCACGGCCGCCAGCACGCGCTGGTGGTCGACCGCGCCGGCGACCGCAGCCAGATGCTGCGTGGCATGTTCTCCGTCTCGCAACTGGGCAAACTGATCGGGGCCAAGGTCGAAACCATCGCGGTCGCGCGGACCTTTGCCGAAATCGGCGAAGAACTCGCCCGCTAGCGATGAAGCTGGCGGCCCGCTCCCCAAGCCTGCCCGGAGACCCGGGGCGGTGGGAGGGGGGGGCGCCGCTGTGGCGGCGTGTGCCCAAGCGCGATACCGAAGGGCGCCCCTACATCGACTTCATGATGTTCGCCCCGCGCCTGAACCGGCGCCCGGCGCATGAACTGGAAAGCATCGCCCTGCTCCTGCGCGGGGTGTTGGCCCATTACGATGACCGGGTGGTGTTCGCCGACCTGAATCTCAAAATCAACGTACTCTGGGTGTCGATGGAGAACCGGCCCGGGCTGATGGCCGAACTGGTCGCAGCCCTGCGCATCAAAGTCCCGGAATTCCATCTCGTCGCACACAACCCGCTCGCGGGTACATAAGGAGGTCGTGGTGTTCAGCCGCATGGCATGGGTCGTTACAGTGTCGTTGCTTTCCTTACCCGTCGCGGCGCAACAGCCAGTGGTCTGGCCGTGGCAGGCGATGCAGATCTGGGCGGTACCTGCCGATGGCACGGCCATGCCTTTCCCGACGCCCTTCTGGCTCTGGGTTCCGCGGCCGCCGCCAGTCCAGGCGCAGGCGGTCATGGCGCCGATGCCCCCTCTCGCCGTCGCGCCCACACCCGGCGTCGACCAGCCGCCCCCGTCGCCCGCCGTCACCGAGAAGCAGGAGGCGCTCACCCCGCGCGTGGCGGAACCCGTGATTGAGTCGCCCTCGCCCACCCCGGTGCCCGCCGTGATCGCCGGCGAAACCGTCGATGCCAAGCCCACGTCAATACCAGCCCCGATCAGGAAAGCGCCGGTCGCGAAGCAGAAACCGAAAGCCACCGCCAGGACGACGGTCAAGACACGCAAGCTGTGCTTCAAGGACGGCAAGCTCGACGTGTGTCCTTGAGCGGGCGCGGGCGGGGTTGCGAGACCAATCGCCCGTTGGTCGGGATAATTGAGTAAAATGCTCGGGTTAGTGGGGCAGGTCTTGAAACGGCGCCAGGCGCCTTCATGTTGGCTGCACGCTTGTGTCGCGCGTGATGCCGCGCGACGAACAGATTTCCTTTCACCTCAGAGGCTTAGAACCATGTCGGTATCCGAACAGCAAGTCAGGGACGCGCTCGCGGCGCTCATCGATCCCAATACCCAGAAGGATTTCATCAGCAGCAAGTCCGCCAGGAACATCAAGGTGGACGGCGACAATGTCAGTCTCGATGTGGTGCTGCCTTATCCCGCCAAGATGGTGATGGATGAGATCAGGAAGACGGTGGAAGACGCGATCAAGGCCGCCGGCGCGGCCAGCGTCAGCGCCAACGTCAGCTGGAAGATCGTCGCGCACGGCGTGCAGAAGGGCGTGAAGCTGATCCCCGGGGTCAAGAACATCATCGCCGTCGCCTCCGGCAAGGGCGGTGTCGGCAAGTCCACCACCGCGGTCAACCTGGCCCTGGCCCTGGCCGCCGAGGGCGCCAGCGTCGGCATGCTGGACGCCGACATCTACGGCCCCTCGCAGCCGACCATGCTCGGCATCACCGGCCGCCCGGAGTCGCCCGACGGCCAGAACCTCGAACCCATGCTCGGCCACGGCCTCCAGGCCATGTCCATCGGCTTCCTGATCGACGTCGAGACCCCCATGGTCTGGCGCGGTCCGATGGTCACCCAGGCGCTGGAACAACTGCTCAACCAGACCAAGTGGAAGGACCTGGACTACCTGGTCATCGACCTGCCCCCGGGCACCGGCGACATCCAGTTGACCCTGGCGCAGCGCGCCCCGGTCACCGGCGCCGTGATCGTCACCACGCCGCAGGACATCGCGCTGCTCGACGCCCGCAAGGGCCTCAAGA
>CAZONS010000310.1:0-4453 GCA_964581195.1 uncultured Thiobacillus sp.
GAGGGCGCCTTGCTGCGCCTGCCGGACGGCAGCCGCTTCATGCCGGAGCACGACGAGCGCGCCGAGCTGGCGCCGCGCGACGTGGTGGCGCGCGCCATCGACTTCGAGATGAAGAAGCGCGGTCTCGATTGCGTGTATCTGGACATCACCCACAAGCCCGCGAAATTCATCGTCAGCCACTTCCCCAATATCCACGCGCGCTGCCTGGAACTGGGCATCGACATCACCCGCGAGTGGATACCGGTGGCGCCCGCGGCTCACTACACCTGTGGTGGCGTGCGGGTGGACCGGCATGGCCGCGCCGACGCCGACAATCTGTATGTCATCGGCGAGGCCAGTTGTACGGGCTTGCACGGCGCCAACCGGCTCGCCTCCAATTCCCTGCTGGAATGCCTGGTCTATGGCCGCGCCGCCGCGGCCCATATCGCCGAGGCGGAACCGGCGCGGCGGGTGCTCTTGCCGGATTGGGATGAAAGCCGGGTGACCGATGCCGACGAGGAAATCGTCATCGCCCACAACTGGCACGAACTGCGCCGTTTCATGTGGGATTACGTTGGCATCGTGCGTACCAGCAAGCGCCTGGAGCGGGCCGCGCACCGGATCAAGCTGCTCGGCGACGAGATCGACGAGTACTACAGCAATTTCCGGGTGGGCAACGACCTGATCGAACTCCGCAACCTCGTCCTCATCGCGGACCTGATCGTGCGTTGCGCCACACTCAGGCACGAAAGCCGGGGGCTGCACGCCTCGCGGGATTACCCTGGCCTGTTGGTGGCGGCGAAGGATACGGTGCTGACACCGTAGGGCGTGTTCCCTCGCCGTCCGCCTTCAGCCTTCCGCGCGCTTCACCAGGAAATGCACCAGCAGCGGTACCGGCCGGCCGGTGCTTCCTTTTTCCTTGCCGGATTTCCAGGCGGTGCCGGCGATGTCGAGGTGAGCCCAGTCATATTTTCTGGTGAACTTGCCGAGGAAGGCGGCGGCGGTGATGGTGCCGCCGGCGCGTCCGCCGATGTTGGCCATGTCGGCGAAGTTGCTCTTCAGCTGTTCTTCGTATTCGTCGTACAGCGGCAGTTGCCAGCAGCGGTCGTTCGCCACCTCGCCGGCGTGGAGCAACTCGCGCGCCAGGGCGTCGTCGTTGGCGAGCAGGCCGGTGGTATGGTGACCCAGGGCGATCACGCAGGCGCCGGTGAGGGTGGCGATGTCCACCACGCAGGCCGGCTCGAAGCGTTCCGCGTAGGTCAGCGCGTCGCACAGGATCAGTCGGCCCTCGGCGTCGGTATTGAGGATCTCGATGGTCTGACCGGACATGCTGGTGACGATGTCGCCCGGCTTGTTGGCGCGGCCGTTGGGCATGTTCTCGCAGGTGGGGATGAGGCCGACCACGTTGAGGGGGAGCTTGAGTTCACCCAGCGCGCGGAAGGTGCCCAGCACCGAGGCGGCGCCGCACATGTCGTATTTCATTTCGTCCATGTCGGCGCCGGGCTTGAGCGAGATGCCGCCGGAATCGAAGG
The DNA here is from genome assembly GCA_964581195.1 of uncultured Thiobacillus sp. Classification (GTDB taxonomy): domain Bacteria; phylum Pseudomonadota; class Gammaproteobacteria; order Burkholderiales; family Thiobacillaceae; genus PFJX01. The sequence goes on from CAZONS010000310.1 coordinate 1,512, forward strand.
TGATGCCCTTGCCCACCAGCACGGTGGGTTTCTGACTGGCGTCGCCACCCTGGTGGCGCAGGACGATGAAGCGGGGCGGTTCGTCGCTGCCGCGCGCGACGGAGAGGAAGGAACCCATGCCCAATCGCTCGATCCCGGCCTGGTCGAGGACCTCGATGGCAAAACCATGCGTTTTCGCCAGTTCCTCGGCCTGGCCCGCCAGGTGGCTCGGTGTGCAGATGTTGCCGGGGAGATTGCCGAGATCCTTCGCCAGTTTCATGCCGGTGGCGATGGCCTGGCCACGCAGGGCCGCCGCCTCGCCGGTGGGCAGTTCGCCCCGGCGCGATACCGCCAGGGTGAGGCGGCGCAGGGTGCGCTTGTTTTCATCCGGCTTGCTCTTCATCTGGTCGAAGCGATACAGCGCCTCCTCGGCCACCAATACCGCCTGTTCGACGTTCCAGCCGAGGTCGCGTTTCTTGACCGGGATTTCCGTGAGATAAAGCGCGGCTTCGCCGACACCGGTATCGGAGAGGGTCTTGATCGCGGCGCGAACGGCGTCGCGATACTGCTTGTCACGGAATTCGCGTTCCTTGCCGAGGCCGACCAGCAGCACCCGATCGCACAGCAGGCCGGGGACATTGTGCAGCAGCAGGGTGGTTCCCGCCTTGCCGTCCATGTCTCCACGCCGGAGAATGTCGGCCAGATAACCCTGGGCGGCGTGGTCGATGACATCGCCCGCGAAGCTGAGCTTGCGGTGGTCGAAGACGCCGACGACCACGCAGGCGCTGCGCTGTTTTTCCGGGCTGCCGCTTTTTATGCTGAATTCCATACTTGTCTCCAGAAACCGATGATCCTGTCCGAAAAAAACAATTTCTTACCCGCTCGGGCAGTTTCCGCGATTATCGGCAGTTGATCTTCGATTCGTCAAAATTCACCTTCCTGGAACCATGTCCCGATTCCCGCGCCTGTTCGACCGCGTCCTGATCCGCGAGATGGCCGCCGATAGCGCGATGGCGTTCACCGCGCTGTCGGCGATCTTCGCCGTGGTTCTGCTGGTGCGCGTGCTGGGCCGGGCCGCGCTGGGCGATCTCGCCAATGACGCGGTGTTTCCCATGCTGGCGTTCGGCTTCGCGCGGTTCCTGCCGATTCTGCTGTCCATGGCCCTGTTCATCGGTGTCTTCATGAGCCAGTCCCGCCTCTGGCGCGACAGCGAGGCGGTGATCTGGATGAACGGCGGTCTCGGGCCGCTGGACTGGATGCGGCCGGTCGTGCTGTTCGCGCTGCCGGCCGCGGTGCTGATCGCTTTCGTCAGCATGGTGCTGATTCCCTGGTCGGTGGGCAAACAGATGCTGTTCGAGGAAAAACTGGCCAGTCGAGACCAGGTCTCCAGTCTTTCTCCGGGTGTCTTTTCCGAGGACAGGCAGGGACGCCGGGTGTTTTTCGTGGAAACGGCCACGTCCGACAAGGAGCGGGTCGGCAACGTCTTCGTGCAGTCCGTGCAACAGGGGCGCATGGGCGTGATCGTCGCCCGTCAGGGGCATGTGCGGTCGATGGACAACGGCGACCGCTTTCTGGTCCTGGAAAACGGCAACCGCTACGAGGGCACGCCCGGGGTGGCGGATTTCCGGGTCGCCGGGTTCTCCAGCTATGCCGTGCGCATCGAGCCGCAGGTGGTCGACGAGCGGCCGGGCGGTCCGCGTACCCGAAGTCTGGCCACCCTGTTCGCCAATCCGACCCCGGAAAACATGGCGGAATGGATCTGGCGGGTGAGCTATCCGGTCAGCACCCTCATCCTTTGCCTGCTGGCCATCCCTCTGGGCTACGTCAATCCGCGCGCGGGGCGCTCGCTCAACGTGGTGTTCGCGATCCTGATCTATGCCGGCTACAGCAATTTCGTGGGTCTCTCGCAAGGCTGGGTGGCGCGCTCCCAGCTCTCCGTCGGTGCCGGCATCCTGCTGGTGCATGGCAGCATGCTGCTGTTCCTGGTCGTGGCCTATTGGCGACGTTTCAATGGGCCCAACCGCTCATGAGCATCCTGTTCCGCTATATCGCGCGGGAAATCCTGGTCGCCAGCGCCCTGGCGGCACTGGCGTTGACCGGCATGTTCTCCTTTTTCGATTTCATCCAGGAGCTGTCCGAGAACCAGCCGAAAACCTATACCCCGCTGCTGGCTTCCCTCTTCGTCGTGCTCAATGTGCCCGGCCGCCTGAATGAGTTGATTCCGGTGGCGGTACTGGTGGGGGGGCTGTTCGCCTGGAACCGGATGGCGTTGAGTTCGGAATTCAGCGTGATGCGCACCGGCGGCCTCTCGGCCGCGCGCCTGGGGGCGTGGATGCTGGGACTGGGCATGGTGATCGGCGGACTGGCCCTGGTGCTGAGCGAATACGTCACGCCACCCGCCGAACGCGCCGCGCAGCAGCTCAAGCTGCGTGCCACCAGCGGCATCGTGGCCAGGGAGTTCCAGACCGGAGTGTGGGCGAAGGACGGCAAGACTTTCATCAACATCCACGAGATTCGCGCGGATGCCAGTCTGCGGGACGTGCGCCTGTATGAGTTCGACGATGGCTTCCAGCTGCGCTCGCTGTTGCGCGCCGAGGCGGCGGAATGGGGCGACGGCAGCTGGATGCTGCGGGGGGTGACGGAAACCCGCCTCTACGATGAGCGAACCGAGACCCGGCGTCTGGCCGACCAGCGCTGGCGTTCATCGGTCACGCCGGACCTGCTGGCGGTGCTGATGGTTTCCCCGCAGCGCATGTCGATGGCCACGCTGTATTCCTACATCCGGCATCTGACGGAGAACCGCCAGGATGCGCAGCGCTATGTCATCGCCTTCTGGAGCAAGGTCAGCTACCCGCTGGCCGCGCCGGTGATGCTGTTGCTGGCCCTGGCCTTCGCCTACCGGCCGCCGCGCGTGGGCGGGGCCGGTGGTCGCCTGTTGCTGGGAGTCCTGCTGGGCCTGGGCT
>CAZONS010000311.1:0-4450 GCA_964581195.1 uncultured Thiobacillus sp.
CGCCGGTGTACCGGCGCTTCGCCGAGCAAGGTCTGGAGTTCGCCGATCAGGGCGAAGCGATCACTGGCCGGCAAGGGCGCGCGGCAGGCCACTTCGAGGGCGTTCCAGAGGTAAGCGGGTTGCCGGTCGCGCTGGAACAGACGCCGGCAGGCGCGCATCAGGGCATCGCCCTTGCCGCGCCGCGTCTCGCCCTCGGGGTGCGTCAGCAAGTCCTCGAACTGGGCGCCGAGAATCTCGTTCTCGATGGCTGCGGCGAGCGGATCGTCGCCACTGCCCAGCGCCTGCAAGGCGGCCTCCTCGTAGGCCCGCGCCTTGGTCGAGGTCGGATCGGCGATGCTGTAGGCCAGGCCCGCCCAGTGCAGCAGACGGGCGCGACCGGCGTCGCGCGCATCCATGCAGCCCACCAGGTAATCGGCCAGTCCCTGGGCGCTGTCGTCCCGATTCGCGGCCATCAGTTCGTGCAGCGCGCGGATGTAGGGGGGACAGGGTTCGATGAGGGTCACATGCGCCTTGATCCAGAGTTCGCGCTCGATGTCGCGCAGGCGGTCCTGGTTGTGCTCGGCGATACGCTTGGCGCTGGTCGGGTTCTCCCAGTTCTGGACCGTGGTCACCGACACGCTGGCCAGCGCCGCCAGGCGCTCCTGCGACAGCCGATAGCGCCGACGCAGACCGCTGACCCAATCGGCCTCGAACTCGCGCTGGCTGCTGTAGCGCCGCAGCGGCTTCGACTGGTGCTCGTTCCATTTCTGCTGCAGATACGACATGCGGCCTCCTCGCTGACGGCTTCGGTTACGGTTGCAGCATAGCGCCCTTGCGGCCGGTCACGACACCAACCGGGTTGGGGCGGCCCTACTGTTGCTGGAAATAGCGGATGGCCGCCTTGGCGAGCACCTGCGCCTCCTCGTTGTTCAATTGCGGGTAGGCCTCGTGGATCGCGCGCGCCACCCAGAAATCGGTGCGGCTGCCGTTGAGTCTGGCTTCCTCCTGGAAGAACGGCGCCACCTGGCGCACGACATCGTCGAACAGCGCGCGCAGATCGGCACGCTTGCGTCGTTCCGGTTGTGCCAGATCCTTGTCATCCGAAAGTCGTTCCATAGTCCTCTCCATCGTTGCGGTTCCTGATTAACGGCCCATTCTTTCCCGTCTTGAACTTGATTACGGTTTTGTTGACGTGGATCATGCCGTCTTCGTCATCCATCGCGAGTGGTGCGCGTGACCGCCCTCCTCTCCTGTCCCTGCGGATCCGGGCACCCCTTTGCCGCCTGTTGCGGCCCCCGTCTCGACGACAGCGCCCCGGCTCCCGACGCCGAAGCCCTGATGCGTTCGCGCTATACCGCCTATGTACTGGGCAATGAAACCTATCTGCTGGCGACCTGGCATCCGGACACCCGCCCGTCCGAGCTTGGCCTCGATCGGGAGACCGCGGTCAAGTGGCTGGGGCTCAGGATCATGCGGCACGAGAACGACGGCGACGGCCATGCGATCGTCGAATTCGTGGCGCGCTACAAGGTCGGCGGACGCGGCCATCGGCTGCGCGAGACCAGCCGCTTCGTCCATGAGCGGGGCCGCTGGCTCTATCTCGATGGCGATTGCGCCTGAATGCGCCAAACCGTAACCCAATTGAAACGAGTATCACCATGACCGCGGCTTCCCAGGACAAATCCCGCTTCACCCGCAATACCCTGGCGGCCATCCGCGAGTTGGACATCGCCATCGCCAATCACATCAACTGGCTGCGCCGGATCCATGCGGCGCTGATCACCGACACCCCCTGCCCGGAGGAAGACCTGCGCGGCGATGCTCACCATCATTGCGAATTCGGCCGCTGGTATTACGGCGAGGGCATGAACCAGCACCAGCATGAGCCGGAATACCTGGCCCTGGAGAAGACCCACACCGACATGCACGACGCCGCGCGGCTGCTGCTCGGTCACCGGGTCGCCGCCGCCGCCATCGACATCGCCGAATACGAACAGTTCATGGATCTGGCCTTCCAGTTCAAGCAGGACATGCGGACCTACCAATATGCCCTGATCAACCAGATCTGCACCGTGGATCACCTCACCGGCGTCTGGAACCGTCATGCCATGGCCATGAAACTGGTGGAGGAAAGCGAGCGCACCCAACGTTCCGACCAGGCCTGCGCGCTGTGCATGCTGGACATCGATCACTTCAAGCTCGTCAACGACCGGCATGGGCACAAGGCCGGCGACGAAGTGCTGCAGGCCTTCACCTCCATCATCGGCGCCGAATTGCGCAAGTACGACAGCATGTTCCGCTATGGCGGCGAGGAATTTCTCCTGGTCCTGCCCGAGACCACCCTGAACAACGCCGAACGCCTGCTCAACCGCATCCGCGAGATACTGGCCAGCACCCCGATCACGACCAGCGATGGCACGATGATCCATATCACCGCCTCATTCGGCGTGGCCCTGCTCGGTGGTCATGAAACCATCGAGGACGCGCTGGAGCACGCCGACCATGCCCTCTTCGCCGCCAAGGCCAAGGGCCGCAACCGCGTATGCACCTGGGACGTGCCCCTGCATTGAGCACGGATGAACAATCCCGATGCGCCCCGTAGAATGCGCGCCATGAAACTCACCATCGCCCAATACAACGCAACGGTCGGCGACCTCGACGGCAATGCCGACCGTCTGCTCGAACTGGCGCGCCAGGCCGCGGCCGGCGGCGCCGTCCTGATGCTGGCGCCGGAACTCGCCCTGTGCGGCTACCCTCCGGAGGATCTGGCGCTACGCCCGGATTTCTACTCGGAAAACGAGCGTGTCCTCGCCGCGCTGGCCAGCCGCCTGCCCGCCGGACTGGCTCTGGTGCTGGGTTACCCGCTGGAAGAAGGCGAGGCGCGCTACAACGCCGCGGCGGTGCTGCGCGACGGTGAAATCGTCGCCCGCTACCGCAAGCAGAAGTTGCCCAACCATACCGTGTTCGACGAGGTGCGCACCTTCACTCCCGGTAAATCCGCCTGCGTATTCGAACAGGGCGGCGTGCGTTTCGGCATCAACATCTGCGCCGACATCTGGGAACCCGGCCCGGCCGCGCAGGCGCGCGACGCCGGCGCGGAAGTCCTGCTGGCGCTCAACGCCTCGCCCTTCCACATGGACAAACAACTGGAACGCCAGGATGTCGCGCGCCGGCGCGTCGAAGAGTGCGGCCTGCCGCTGGTCTACGCCAACCTGGTCGGTGGCCAGGACGAGCTGGTATTCGACGGCGCCTCCTTCGCCCTCGATGCAAACGGCAAGCTGACCGCCCAGTTCCCGGCCTTCGCGGAAGGCCTCTATTGGCTGGAACTGGATGGCGCCATGCCGACAGGCGAATTGTTCGAACTGCCGGACAGCGAAGCGATGGCCTACCAGGCCCTGGTGCTGGGCGTGCGTGATTACGTCGGCAAGAACGGCTTTCCGGGTGTCCTGCTCGGCCTCTCCGGCGGAATCGACTCGGCGCTCACTCTCGTGGTGGCGGTCGATGCCCTCGGCGCCGACCGCGTACAGGCGCTGATGATGCCGTCCGAATTCACCGCCAACATCAGCCTGGAGGATGCCGAGGCGCTGGTCGGCAATCTCGGCGTGCGCTACGACATCCAGCCGATCAAGCGGATGTTCGACATCTTCCTGGAAGAACTCTCCGACGAGTTCGACAATCTCCCGTTCGACCAGACCGAGGAAAATATCCAGGCGCGCATCCGCGGCGTGCTGCTCATGGCCCTGTCCAACAAGTTCGGACACCTGGTGCTCACCACCGGCAACAAGAGCGAAATGGCCAGCGGCTACGCCACCCTCTACGGCGACATGGCCGGTGGCCTGGCGGTGCTCAAGGATGTGCCCAAGACCCTGGTCTGGCGACTGGCGCGTTACCGCAACCGTCAGGGAGAGGTGATCCCGGAACGCATCATCAGCCGTCCGCCCAGCGCCGAACTGCGCGCCAACCAGTGCGACCAGGACAGCCTGCCGCCCTATGAAGTGCTCGACGCGATCATGGAACGCTATGTGGAACGCGACATGTCGCCGCGTGAGATCATCGCCGCCGGCTACGACGAAGCGGCGGTGCGCCAGGTCGTGAAACTGATCGACCGCGCCGAATACAAGCGCCGCCAATCCCCCACCGGCATCCGCATCACCACGCGTGGCTTCGGCCGCGACCGGCGTTACCCGATCACCAACAAATTCCGCGCCCCGTAGGAGACCCGCATGAAGAAAATCGAAACCATCATCAAGCCGTTCAAGCTCGACGAAGTCCGCGAGGCCCTGTCCGCGCTCGGCGTCTCCGGCCTGACCGTCACCGAGGTGAAGGGCTTCGGCCGCCAGAAAGGCCACACCGAACTCTATCGCGGCGCGGAATACGTGGTCGACTTCCTGCCCAAGGTGAAGATCGAACTGGTGCTCGCCGACAGCATGGCCGAAGCCGCCATCCAGGCCATCGTCAAGGCCGCCCGCAC
>CAZONS010000312.1:0-4431 GCA_964581195.1 uncultured Thiobacillus sp.
CGAATACGCCGACGGCTGGCTGCGCAACGTCATGGCCGACGCCTTCATCTGATTTTTTTCGATTGCTGACTTTTCCAAAAGGAGGCCCATGACCGACGAGCGCGAGACTACCGACGTTTGACCACCCGGTGGGCCCGCGCATCGTTGCGCGCCATGGGCCGCCAAGCACCATCAATTTTAAGGAGACTCACCATGAACTTTGGACAGATCGCAAGCCGTATGGCGATGGGGCTGGCAGCCGCCCTGTTCGCCATAGGCGTGCAGGCGGCCGTGGATATCCCCGGCCCGAAACTGCCGCCGCCCGAAGCGCCCAAGGCGCCGCCGATCAAGCCGGTGGAAGCCAAGAAGTGTTATTCCTGCCACGACAACGTCGAGGAATTCCACGAGAGCGGCCGCCACGCCACGGTGAACTGCGCGCATTGCCATGATGCCGACGAACACCTGAAGACCGCCAAGAGCAAGGACATGGGCACCCGCCCCGGCACCAACAAGGACCATCGCGCCTGTGCCGTCTGTCACGTCGAGCAGTACAACACCTTCGTGCAGACCAATCTGGACTCGCACGCTCGGGTCGAGAAGGCGAACTACAAGAGCCGTTCGCCGCTGTTCGACAAGCTCATGGAAGGCTATGGCTTCACCAAGGAGCACAACGAGCCGCGCTCACACGCCTTCATGCTGGTGGACCAGTGGGTCGTCGACCGTGGCTTCAGTGGCCGGTTCAAGTTCAAGGACTGGACCTATGTGAACAAGGCCGAGCTGGCCGCCAATGGCGCCTGGAACGTGATCGTCGACAAGGACCCCGCGTCCAACGACAACAAGAAGAAGTTCCTGCGTCAGTCGGTCTCCGCCGTGAACCCCGTCTGCATGAACTGCAAGACGCAGGATCACATCCTCGACTGGAAGTACATGGGTGACGAGGATCCCAAGGCCAAGTGGGCGCGTACTTCCAACCCGGTCGAGTTCGCCCGCGCCATGAGCCACCCGCTGAACTGCTTCATGTGCCATGACCCGCACTCCGCCGGCCCCCGTGTCGTGCGTGACGCGCTGATCCAGGCCGTGGTCGACCGCAAGGAAGGCACCTATCCGATGGACCCGGTGAAGAGCCAGCAAGTGAAGATGACCAAGGTCACCTTCCAGCGCGACGGCAAGGACTTCCGCGCCATCGGTCTGCTGAACAAGGCCGACTCCAACCTGATGTGCGCCCAGTGTCACGTGGAATACAACTGCGGCCCCGGCTTCGACTGCGCCGAGAAGGGCAAGGAGTACTACGTGAAGATGTCCGATCCGCGTACCAACCTGTTCACCTGGGTGAACGTGTTCGGCTACAAGGAGAAGATGGTCGGCCAGTACAAGTTCAAGGACTTCAAGCACGCCTCCACCGGCGCGCTGCTGCCCAAGATCCAGCACCCGGAAATGGAAACCTACTGGGGTTCCAAGCACGAGAAGGCGGGCGTCGAGTGCAAGGACTGCCACATGACCAAGCAGCGCGCCGCCAACGGCAAGGTGACCACCAATCACCAGCAGATGTCGCCGCGCTACAACCTGAAGGCCGCCTGCCTGACCTGCCACAAGGAATGGACCGAGAAGGACGCCAAGTACCATATGGAGGCGATCCAGGGTTACACCCGTGGCAAGATGGCCAAGGCCGAATTCTGGCTGGCCGAGTTGATCGACTGGATCATGAAGGCCAAGGAAGCCGGCGTCTCCGCCGAGGTGCTGGACAAGGCCTACGACTACCAGTACGACGGCAACCTGTACTGGGAATGGTGGACCGCCGAGAACTCCGACGGCTTCCACAACCCGGACGATGCGCGCGAGTCGCTGACCCGCTCCATCGACGCTTCCCAGGAAGGCATCAAGTTCCTGAAGGAAGAACTGGCCAAGCTGAAGGCAGCGAAGACCGCCGCCAAGTAAGTTGAGTCAAGCCTGAAGGGGGCGGAGCGATCCGCCCCCTTTTTTTCAGTAGATTGGCTTGTAGCCCGTGGCCGGATGTCGGGAGACCCATGCGGGATCTTGACCCACGTCAAGAGGACTCCCACCGACCGCCCACCGGCTACAAGCTAAGCGCCGCTTGCTGGTATCCTCGCCAGCCTCGAATCACACCCAGCCCAATGCCCGACGCTCTTCTTTCCGTTCATGACCTGGCCTGCGCCCGTGGCGAGCGGCTGTTGTTCAAGGACATGAGTTTCAGCCTGAGCGCCGGCGAACTGCTGCTGGTGCAGGGCGGCAATGGCCAGGGCAAGACCAGCCTGCTGCGTTTGCTCACGGGCCTGGCGCGGCCGGAAGAGGGCGAGGTGCGCTGGCGTGGCGAGCCGATCAGCAGGCAGCGCGAGGCCTATCACGCGGAAATGATCTATCTCGGACATGCCAACGGTGTGAAGGACGACCTGAACCCCATCGAAAACCTCCATTTCGCCGCCGGCCTGCAGGGGCGGCCGTTCGATCCGGCCCGCGCCGTCGCGACGCTGGAACGACTGGGCCTGTCCCGCTGCCAGGATCTGCCCTGCCGTGTGCTGTCCTTCGGCCAGCGGCGCCGCGTGGCGCTGGCCGCCCTGCTCCTGGCCGGGGCCGTCCTGTGGATCCTGGATGAGCCGCTGACCGGCCTCGACGTGCATGCGGTAGCCCTGATGGAAGGGCTGATCCGTGACCATCTGAACGCTGGCGGCATGGTGGTGGCGACCACCCATCAAGCCCTGAACCTGGAGGGCGTGAAGGTGCGGCGCCTGCTGGTCGGCAACGTCGCGATACCGGAGCTGGCATGAGTGGATTCCCTGGATTTTCCGTGGCGCGGGTTTCAAGCCCGCGCCACATTGCGTCGGCACGGGTCCGCTGATGCACCGTTTCCTCCTCGCCGTCCTCCGGCGCGACCTCACCCTGGCCGCGCGCCGTCGCGGCGACTGGCTGATCGCGCAGTTCTTCTTCGTCATGGTCGCCAGCCTGTTCCCCCTCGGTGTCGGCCCGGAACCGGCCATGCTGGCGCGGATCGGTCCCGGCGTGCTCTGGGTGGCGGCGACGCTGGCCTCGCTGCTGTCGCTCTCGCGTCTGTTCGCCGACGACCATCGAGACGGCAGCCTCGAACACATGGTGCTGTCGCCGGAGCCGACCGTGCTGCTGGTGCTGGGCAAGTCGCTGGCGCACTGGCTGATCTATGGCATCCCGTTGCTGCTGATCGCGCCGGTGCTGGGCATCCAGTTCAACCTGAGCTGGGAAGCCATCTGGGTGCTGGAACTGTCGCTGCTGCTCGGTACACCCATTCTCTCCCTGCTCGGCGGTGTCGGCGCCGCGCTCACCCTCGGCCTGCGTGGCGGCAGTGTGTTGCTGACCCTGCTGATCCTGCCGCTGTACGTGCCGGCGCTTATTTTCGGCGCCGGCGCGGTCGATGGCGTCATGGCGGGAACCGGGGCCGAGGCGCACTTGTCATTGTTGGGCGCCTTTCTCGTGCTCTCCCTTATGATCGCGCCCTGGATTGCCGCCGCGGCCTTACGTGTCTCACTCGAATGAATATCGAATGAACCTCTATACCTACGCCTCCCCCGCCAACTTCTACGTCCTCGCCGGCAAGCTCATCCCCTGGTTTGCCTGGGGCGCGGGCATTCTCACCATCTGGGGGCTGTACATCGCCTTTTTCCTGGCGCCCACGGATTTCCAGCAGAGCGAGGCCTACCGCATCATCTTCATCCATGTGCCGGCGGCCTGGATGTCGATGTTCATCTATCTGGTAATGGCCTTCTGGGGCGCCATCGGCCTGGCCTTCAATACTCGCCTGTCGTTCATGATGGCGCGGGCGCTGGCGCCGACCGGCGCCATGTTCACCTTCGTCGCCCTGTGGACCGGCGCCTGGTGGGGCAAGCCGATGTGGGGGGCCTGGTGGGTGTGGGACGCGCGCCTGACCTCGGAATTGATCCTGCTGTTTCTCTACGTCGGCATCATCGCCCTTTGGGCGGCGATCGACGACATCAAGCGCGGCGACCGCGCCGGCTCGCTGCTCACCCTGATCGGCGCCATCAACGTGCCGATCATCTATTTCTCGGTGAAATGGTGGAACACCCTGCATCAGGGCGCTTCGATCAGCCTGACCAAGGCGCCGAGCATGGCCGCCATCATGCTGCAGGGCATGCTGATCCTGGCGGTGGCCGCCTGGCTCTATACCATCGCGGTGGCGCTGGCGCGGGTGCGCAGGGTGATCCTGGAGCGAGAGCGACATACCGAGTGGGTCAAGGCGATTCTGGAAGAGGGGCGCTGAGATGGAATGGGCAAGCTGGTCCGAATTCTGGAGCATGGGGGGCTACGGACTCTATGTCTGGGGTTCCTATGGCGTCACCGTGGCCTGTGTGTTGATCGAGGTCATTTTGTTGAAACGCGCCGCCGTCGATACTCGTCGCCGGCTCAGGCGCATGCGGCAGTGGGAAGAACAATGAAGTCACGACACAA
>CAZONS010000313.1:0-4423 GCA_964581195.1 uncultured Thiobacillus sp.
AGCTTGGTGCCGACGCCGTCGGTGCCGGAGATCAGCACCGGCTCCTTGTAGTGCTTCGGCAGTTCCATGAGGGCGCCGAAGCCACCGATGCCGGCCAGCACTTCCGGGCGCATGGTGCGTTTGGCATGGGGCTTGATGCGTTCCACCAGGGAATCGCCGGCATCGATATCGACACCGGCATCGCGATAGGAAAGGGAAGTCTGGGGGCTGGAAGGAGTCGACACGGCGTGGGCAAGGGGTTGATTGAACGGTGATATTCTACCGTACATGCCCTCCACTCCAGCCGCCTACCGTACTCCGCTGACCCTGCTGGTCGTTCTGGCCGGCGGCTATCTGATCTACCTCCTCTCCCCCATCCTGTCCCCGTTCATGGTTGCCGCGGCGCTTGCCTACCTGTGCAATCCGCTGGTGGACCGGCTGCAGGCGCGCAAGCTCAATCGCGCGCTGTCCACCGCGCTGGTGCTGCTGGGCCTGACGCTGCTGTTCCTGCTGATGGTGGCGGTCATGGCGCCCCTGTTCCAGGCACAGGCGCGGCTCCTGATGCAGCAACTCCCACGTTTGCTGGAATGGGGCAGCCAGACCGTGCTGCCCTGGTTCTCGATGACCTTCGGCGTCGACCTGATGAACGATCAGGCCGCCATCCTGGCCTGGCTCAAGTCGCATGTCTCCGAACTCTCGCAACTGACCCGCTACCTGCCCAGGATCACCGACAGCGGCCTCGCCCTGCTCGGCCTGATCGCCAACCTGCTGCTGATCCCGGTGGTGACCTTCTACCTGCTGCGCGACTGGCATGGCGTCATCCGGCATCTGAACGGCTGGATTCCGGCGCGCTTGCGGAACAGGAGCGATGCCATCGCGGCCGAGATCGACGTGGTGCTGTCCGAATTCGTGCGTGGCCAGATCATGGTCATCGTGGTCATGTGCGTGTTCTACAGCCTGGCCCTCTGGCTGGCCGGCCTGCATTACGCCCTGGCGGTGGGGCTGCTCGCCGGCATCCTGGTGTTCGTGCCCTATCTGGGCGTGGTGGTCGGGGTGCTGCTCGGCACCGTGGCCGGCTGGGCGCAGTTTGGCGAGTTGTCCGGCCTGATCCCCGTCTGGGCGGTGTTCGCCATCGGCCAACTGCTCGAAGGCATGGCCATCACACCCTGGCTGGTCGGCGAACGCGTCGGGCTGCACCCGGTGGCGGTGATCTTCGCCCTGATGGCCTTCGGCCAGCTGTTCGGCTTCGTCGGCGTGCTGCTTGCCATCCCCGCCGCCGCCACCTTCCTGGTGGCGCTGCGCCATCTGAAAACACAACTGGATTAAACGCCATGTCGGCCCTGGAAAGCTGGACCGAGGAAAAACGTTCCGCCTGGCTCTATCGGGTCGTCTCCGACCGCGAATCGGGAACGCCGCGCCAGGTCCTGTTCCTGGAACTGGCGCGCGCCGCCGAACACCAGGCCGGACTCTGGGAGGCGGAAATGGCCAAGGCCGGCATGACGCCGCCCGCGGCCTATCGGCCCGAGGCCCGCACCCGACTGATCGCCTGGCTGATTCCCCGCCTCGGGGTCGCGCCGCTCAAGGGCGTGCTGGCGGCCATGAAGGTGCGTGGCATGAGCCTCTACAACACGCCGGTGCCGCACGGCATCCCCACCAGCCTGGAACAGCTCGACCACAAGGGCCATCCGAGCGCCGGTGGCGGCAATCTGCGCGCGGCGGTATTCGGCGTCAACGACGGCCTGGTGTCCAATGCCAGCCTGATCCTCGGCGTCGCCGGCGCCGCCGCCGCGCCCTCGGTGATCCTTCTTTCCGGCACCGCCGGACTGCTCGCGGGCGCCTTCTCGATGGCGGCCGGCGAGTATGTGTCGGTACGCTCGCAACGCGAGTTCTACGAATACCAGATCGCCCTGGAGCGGGAAGAACTGGAACAGTACCCTCAGGAGGAGGCGGCGGAACTGGCGCTGATCTACCAGGCCAAGGGCGTCGGCCGGGAAGAGGCGAGACGCATGGCCGACGCCCTGCTGGAGGACCCCGACCGCGCTCTCGACACCCTGGCGCGCGAGGAACTGGGACTCAACCCGGATGAACTGGGCTCTCCCTGGGGGGCCGCGATATCATCCTTCCTGGCGTTTTCCGTGGGCGCGCTGATCCCGCTGCTCCCCTATCTCCTGCTCTCCGGCACGGCCGCTCTCGGCGGCACCCTGCTCGCCACGGGCATCAGCCTGTTCGGCGTCGGCGCCGCCATCAGCCTGTTCACCGGCAAGCGGGCGCTGGCCGGCGGCCTGCGCATGCTGGCCATAGGCGGCGCCGCGGGCGGCGCCACCTGGATGATCGGGCGCGCGCTGGGCGTGGCTCTCGGCTAAACTTCATCCACAATTCCACCTACAAAATCGACATGACAGACCGCACCTTCAGCATCGAGTTCTTCCCGCCAAAAACGCCCGAGGGCAGGGAAAAACTGCGCAATGCCCGCCGCCAACTGGCGCAACTGCATCCCAAGTTCTTTTCCGTGACGTTCGGCGCCGGCGGCTCCACCCGCGACCACACCCTGGAAACCGTGCTGGAAATCCAGGCCGAGGGCCTGGCAGCGGCGCCGCATCTGTCCTGTGTCGGCTCCACCCGCGACAACATCCGCGAGATTCTGGAAACCTACCGCGCCAACGGCATTCGCCACATCGTCGCCCTGCGCGGCGACCTGCCCTCGGGCATGGCCGATCCGGGCGAATTCCGTTACGCCAACGAACTGGTGAGTTTCATCCGCGAGGAGACCGGCGACTGGTTCGAGATCGAGGTGGCGGCCTATCCGGAAACGCATCCGCAGGCGCGCAACTATCGGGAAGACCTGCTGAACTTCAAGCGCAAGACGGAAGCCGGCGCCAATGCCGCCATTACCCAGTACTTCTTCAACGCCGACGCCTACTTCAATTTCGTCGACGACTGCGCGGAATTGGGCATCACCCTGCCCATCGTGCCCGGCATCATGCCCATTTCCAATTTCAGCCAGCTCTCCCGCTTTTCCAGCATGTGCGGCGCCGACATTCCCCGCTGGCTGGCGCGCAAGATGGAGAGTTATTCCGACGACACCGCGTCGATCAAGGCCTTTGGCCTCGATTTCGTCACCGGTCTCTGTGAACGTCTGATCGAGGGCGGCGCTCCCGGCCTGCATTTTTATACGCTCAATCAAGCCGGGCTGACCAGCACGATTTGGCAGCGTCTTGGATTAGACTGACTACACGCTTGGTACCCAGCGTCTATCTCGCGAATGCCTCGACAAGAAACCGCGCCCTTCCCCGCTCTGCCTGATACGACAATGTGTCGATCGCTTCATGTCATGGCAATCGCGAGACGCCGCATCCGAGGGACCGGGCGCCAACAAGCGATGACGCTGGAAATGAAGAAACCGGGCATGGAGGCGTGCTCCAATACCCGGCCAAGAACGATGCGTTACTTGTCACCTCCCCGACCACCCCAGGTGTTCAGGCATTGCTGTTTGCTTGCGAACGAATAGTAATAGTGACGAATGCGTCAGCGGTATCTACCATTGGTAAGGGTTTACTAGACATTTAGTAATAAGGAGGCCGCGTCGTGAAAGTACTGCTGGCGGATGACCATCCCCTGTTCCGTGAAGGGGTGAAGCCCGTGCTGCACAAGCTCGACCCTGATCTGGAGTTGATCGAAGCAATCGACTATCCCTCCGCGTTTGCCGCGATGCGCCAGGTCGGGGAGGTCGACCTCGCACTGATCGACCTCTACATGCCCGGCATGTCCGGAGTCGATGGCGTGATCGGCTTTCGCTCCGGTTTTCCCGGGACGCCCCTGGTGGTGCTGTCGGCCTCGGAACAGGCCGAGGACATCCAGCGCCTGCTGGCCGCCGGCGCACTGGGCTATGTCACCAAGGCCTCGCCCAGCGAAGTGATCCTGGGGGCGTTGCGCCTGGTGCTGGCGGGAGGTGTCTACGTCCCGCCCAGCCTGCTCGAACGCCATCACATCGATCATGACCCCCTGCGCGCCATCCCGCTGACCTCGCGCCAGCTGGAAGTGTTGCGCGAGCTGGTGAAGGGGCAGAGCAACAAGCAGATCGCCAATGAGCTCGAGGTCACGGAGGGCACGGTCAAGATCCATCTCGCCGCCATCTTCCGCATCCTCAAGGTCAACAACCGTACCGAAGCCGTGCTGATCGCCCAGAAGATGGGACTCAACGAGCCGGCCTGATTCGCATGGACGCGGGCACGCCCACCGCGGGACCGGCGGGCGGTTATCGTCAGAGCCTGCGATTCCGCCTGCTCCTCCTCGCGCTGCTGCCGATGCTGGCGGCGGTCGGCCTGTTCGCCGGTTATTTCGCGCAACGCGGCATCACCGACGCCGAACAGCAATTGCGGCAACAAGGCGAGGACATGACCAGGCGTCTGGCGGAAGCGGTCGCCTTCGATCTGTTCTCGGGCAA
>CAZONS010000314.1:0-4412 GCA_964581195.1 uncultured Thiobacillus sp.
TCCACTTGTTGGCGTCGTTCGGATCCAGGCCGGCGGCCATCAGCAGCCGGGGGGAGGCGAAGGCGCCCGCCAGCACCCCGGCCAGCATGGCGAGAAAGCCGAGCAGTTCGCGGCCGGCGTCGCTGGCCAGCGGTTTCAGGGCGCTGCTCACGCGCGGCAGGGTCAGCAGCGACACCACCGCCGCCGTTGCCATGATGCCGGCCATCACCCGGTAGACCTGACCCCAGCTGCCCCACTGCTCCGCCCAGATCAGGGCGATGCCGCCGGAGAGGATCATCGCGATGCGATAGCCGAACACCGACATCGACGAGCCGAGGCCGCGTTCGCGCGGCTCCAGCACATCGGTGCGGTAGGCGTCGATCACCACGTCCTGCGAGGCGGAGAAGAAGGCCAGCGCCACGGCGGCGGCGGCGAACAGCAGCGGCGTCTGCGCCGGCGAGATCGAAGCCATCCACCACAGCACCGCCGCCAGCCCCAATTGCGTCAGCACCAGCCAGCCACGCCGCCGCCCCAGGAACGGCGGCTCGAAGCGGTCCATCAGGGGCGCCCAGAGGAACTTGAAGGTATAGGGCACGCCGACCAGGCCGAGAAAGCCGATGGTGGCGATGTCGACGCCATCCACCGACAGCCAGGCCTGCATCGCCTGCCCGGTCAGCGCCAGCGGCAGGCCGGAGGCGAAGCCGAGAAAGAGGACGGCGAGCAGGCGGTGGGTGGCGGAAAAGGAGGTGGGCAAGGCGGAACTCCTGGATGGTCCGGCTCGTGGCCGGTGTCGATTCGATCAGCCGGCGGCGTGCCGGCGCTACAGCGCGGTGTCGTAATCCACGATCAGCGGCGCGTGGTCGGAGAAGCGCGCGTCCTTGTAGACGCTGGCCGCGCGCGCCCTGGCGGCGATGCCGGGGGTGGCGATCTGGTAGTCGATGCGCCAGCCGACATTCTTCGCCCAGGCCTGGCCGCGATTGCTCCACCAGGTGTAGGCCTCGCCCTCGTGTTCCGGGTAGAGGCGGCGATAGACGTCGACGAGGCCGACGCGTTCGAAGAGGTCGCTCATCCAGGCACGCTCTTCCGGAAGGAAACCGGAGTTTTTCAGATTGCCTTTCCAGTTCTTCAGGTCGATCTCGCGATGGGCGATGTTCCAGTCGCCGCACAGGATGAATTCGCGGCCACTGTCGGCCAGTGCTTCGAGGCGCGGCAGGAAGCGTTGCATGAAGGCGAACTTGGCGGCCTGGCGCTCCTCGCCGGAGGAGCCGGAGGGCAGGTAGAGGGACACCACGGACAGATCGCCGAACACCGCTTCGATGTAGCGCCCCTCGGCGTCGATGTCGGCGATGCCCAGGCCCTCGATGATCTGATCCGGCTGTTTCTTCGCGTAGAGGCCGACCCCGCTGTAGCCCTTCTTTTCCGCATAGTGGAAGTAGCCGAACAGGCCTGGCGGGTTGAGCATTTCCAGGGAGAGGTCGGGGGCTTGCGCCTTCAGTTCCTGGAGGCAGACGACGTCGGCGCCCTGGACGGCCAGCCAGGGATACATTCCCTTTTTGGCGGCAGAGCGAATTCCATTAAGATTCAGGCTGATAACACGCATAGAACGAAGGTTATAGATATGCAGGATTTCAAAGGGGCGTTTCTCGAGTTCGCGATTCGCCAGCGGGTGCTGTTGTTCGGGGAATTCAAGACCAAGGCCGGGCGCATGAGTCCGTATTTCTTCAACGCCGGTCTGTTCAACGATGGCGTGTCGTTGAAACTGCTCGGCGAATTCTACGCGAAGGCCATCACCGACTCCGGCATCGCCTTCGACGGCATTTTCGGGCCGGCCTACAAGGGTATCCCGCTGGCGGCTTCGCTGGCGGTCGCCTTCGCCGCCGAGGGGCGCAACCTGCCCTACAGCTATAACCGCAAGGAAGCCAAGGATCATGGCGAGGGCGGCAGCATCGTCGGCGCCAAGTTGAGCGGCCGCGTCCTGATCGTCGACGACGTGATCTCCGCCGGCACCTCGGTGCGCGAGTCGGTGGAACTGATCCGCGCGGCGGGCGCGACGCCATGCGGCGTCGCCATCGCCCTCGACCGCATGGAGCGTGGCCAGGGCAGCCTGTCGGCGGTGCAGGAGGTGAGCCGCGATTACAACCTGCCGGTGGTGAGCATCGTCGACCTGAACGACCTGGCCCGCTATCTGGCGGGTACCGGGGAATGGGCCGATACTCTGCGGGCGATCGAACGTTATCGCGGCGAATACGGCGTCGGCGCATGACGAGAACACTGGCGTGGGTGCCGGAATCTCAACGGAAGCAACCGGGAGAGGGTTGTTCATCGTGTTGATAATCAAACAGTTGCAACTGGCCTGCGGCTTGCTGAAGGGGGGCGCCTCCCCCTCAGCGATGCCCATGCGCCACTTCACCGTCTGCCTGATGCTGTTCGTCAGCGTGCCCACCCTGGCGGCGACCTATCGCTGGGTGGATTCCAAGGGCAAGGTGCACTACGGCGACGTCATGCCCCAGCAGCAGTCGGGCCTCGGCCATCAGGAACTGGATCGTCATGGCCGTGTGGTGCGGGAAGCGCCACGTACCCGGCTGACGCCGGAAGAGCAGCGCCGCCGTCTCGAAGAGGACGCCGCGCGCGCTGAACACATGCGCCGGGTGGAGGAACAACAGCGCCGCGACCGCGCCCTCCTGTCCACCTATGCCGACGAGACCGAGATCGACCTGGCGCGCGATCGCGCCCTGGAACTGGAGCAGCTGACCCTCAATGGTCTGCTGGCCCGTCTGGGCCGCAGCGCCACCCGGCTGTCCCAGGCCAATGAGCAGCTGGGGCGTTACCGCGCGGCGCGCACGGTGGCGCCGGCCAACATCACGCAGATGCGCGACGAGGCGCAGGCCGAACTGACACGCGTCGGCGAAGCCATCAGGCTGCGGGAAAAAACCATGAACGAACTGAGGCTGCGCTTTGAAGCGGACAAGACGCGGTTCCAGGAGTTGATGGAACTGAAAGCCATGGTGCGGCAGTAGGCGGTTCGTTCGCGGGCCGTCATGTGGCGCGGACGTCTCGCCCACGCCACATCAGCCCGCCCCGAGCTTCCGCTTCAGCAGTTCGTTGACCTGGGCCGGATTGGCCTTGCCCTGGGTCGCCTTCATCACCTGGCCGACCAGGGCGTTGAAGGCCTTTTCCTTGCCGGCGCGGAATTCCTCGACCGATTTGGCGTTGGCCGCCAGCACCTCGTCGACGATGGCCGAGAGGGCGCCGGTGTCGGAAACCTGCTTCAGACCCCGCGCCTCGATGATGGCGTCGATTTCGCCCTCGCCCGCCCACAGCGCCTCGAACGCCTGCTTGGCGAGCTTGCCGGAGAGAGTGCCGTCCTGGATGCGCGCCAGCAGTCCGGCCAGTTGCGTGGCCGAAATGCGGCTGGCGGCGATGTCCAGACCTTCGCGGTTGAGGGTGGCGGAGAGGTCGCCCATGATCCAGTTGGCCGCCAGTTTCGCATCCGGTTTCGCCAGGGCCGCCAGCACCGCCTCGAAGTAATCGGCCAGCGCCCGCGAGGCGGTCAGCGCGCTCGCGTCATACGCCGACAAGCCGAGATCCGCCTGATAGCGCGCCTGCTTCTGCCGCGGCAGTTCCGGCAGACCGGCGCGGACCTGCTCGATCCAGTCCTCCTCCAGCACAACCGGCAGCAGGTCGGGATCGGGGAAGTAGCGGTAGTCGTGGGCGTCTTCCTTGGTCCGCATGACGCGGGTTTCACCCGTGTCCGGGTCGAACAGCACGGTGGCCTGCTGGATGCTGTGGCCGTCCTCGATCTGTTCGATCTGCCAGCGCACCTCGTAATTGATCGCCTGTTCCAGGAACTTGAAGGAGTTGAGGTTCTTGATCTCGCGGCGGGTGCCGTACTCGGCCTGGCCCACGGGCCGCACCGAGACGTTGGCGTCGACCCGGAAGCTGCCTTCCTGCATGTTGCCGTCGCAGATGCCGATCCAGGTGACCAGGGTGTGCAGGGCCTTGGCGTACGCAACCGCTTCGGCGGCGGAGCGCATGTCGGGCTCGGAGACGATTTCCAGGAGCGGCGTGCCGGCGCGGTTCAGGTCGATGCCGGTCATGCCGTGGAAGTCCTCGTGCAGGCTCTTGCCGGCGTCCTCTTCCAGGTGGGCGCGGGTGATGCGGACGGTCTTCTCGGCGTCGCCCACGGCGATCTTCAGCGCACCGTGCTCGACGATGGGTTTGGCGAGCTGGCTGATCTGGTAACCCTTGGGAAGATCCGGGTAGAAGTAGTTCTTGCGGTCGAACACGTTGACGCGGTTGAGCGTCGCGCCAATCGCCAGGCCAAACTTGATCGCGCATTCCACCGCGCCGCGGTTCAACACCGGCAGCACGCCGGGCAGCGCGATGTCGACCGCGCTGGCTTGCGTGTTGGGCGCGGCGCCGAAGGCGGTGCT
>CAZONS010000315.1:0-4401 GCA_964581195.1 uncultured Thiobacillus sp.
TGCCCAATCCCAGGGGCAACGTCCCCGCCGGGGTGAAATGCCGGGTGACGTTCAAGTAACGTGTTTCTCGCTAGCAGCCTGTCGGACTTTGGGCTCCGATAGCGAAAAGTGGCCCCGCCGAGGCCATTTTTTGACCATTTCGCCGGGGAATGGTCGAACCATTGCCCAAGAAATGGGCGAAAAAGGGGCCGGCGCGGTCGCTTTGCAGCCGGAGATTCCAAAGTCCGACAGGCTGCTAGAGCCGGGTCTGCGAGGTTCCCCCCTTTCAACCCGGATGGTCCTTGAGCCGAACTGGGTATGTGGCGCGGGCGCCGCGCCCGCGCTGCATCCCGGATTCCGGCGTCATCCCCGCGGGTGACGGCGGTGTCCAAGTTCAGTCCTCGCGTTCCTCGACCCCATATTCCCGGTCGAGCTGGTTCATGCGCCGGGCGTAGTACCAGATCAACACCAGATAGACGATCAGGGAGCCCTGCGCGGACATGTAGAAGGCCAGGGGAAAGCCGGCGACGGAAATCTCGTTGAGCGGCCGCGCAAACCAGATCACCACGAAGGTGGCGACAAACCAGACGGCCAGCAGCAGACCGGTCAGTTTCAGGTTTTGCCGCCAGTATTCCCGCTGTCCTTGCACGTTTCGTCGCTCCGTCGCCGCATTTGTCGATGGCGCAAGCATAGACCAGACGCGCGGCGATGGCCGCATCTGCTATCTTCGCGGACCTCACAAATCGGAGCGGACCATCGCCATCATGTCGATGCGGTGGCCGTGACTACCATGGAAATCTGGATCGTCTGGCTGGCCCGCATCATGTTTCTGGGCCTCTTCCTCATGGCCGGTGGCATGTTCTATCGCGCCTGGCACATCGCGGCGCGCCGCGACATGCGCTACGTGGCCGACTGGCGCGGCCGCGCCATCGCCAATGGCGAACGCTGGGCCGCCTGGGTGCTCAGCATCAACCTCCTGGGGGCCGGCGCCCTGCTCGCGATCGGCCTGTCGGTGGTGGTGGTCGGCCTCGAGTTCACCCTCTGGAGCGGCTTCGCCGGACTGGTGCTGTGGACGTACTACTTCCTGCTGCGGGTGGTGGTGGCCCGCGCCGAGCGCGGCAAGCCGCGCTGATCCGGCTCGGATCAAGGCATAGCCGGAAAATACCAGCATGTAAGTATCGTGTAAGTGAGGGCTGGCTATACTCCGGGGCGGCCGTGATTACGCGGGGATGCCGTCATTTCCCGTTTCAGAGGCCGTCAACCGGCTCACTTCACCCAAGGAGACCTCACTATGTCAAAACCCACCACCTTTGATCCAAAGGCCTACTGGAGCGCCACGCTCAGGTTGCTGATGTTGACGCTGGCCATCTGGTTCATCGTTTCCTTCGGCGCCGGCATCCTGTTCCGCGATGCCCTCGACAGCATCCACCTCGGCGGCTACCCGCTCGGTTTCTGGTTCGCCCAGCAAGGTTCCATCTTCGTCTTCGTCGGTCTGATCTTCTGGTATGCCAAGCGCATGGACAAGATCGACCGCGAACATGACGTCCACGAAGACTAAGAGGATACAAACATGGATCTGAAAACCCTGACCTATATCGTGGTGGGCCTGTCCTTCGCCCTCTACATCGGCATCGCCATCTGGGCGCGCGCCGGCTCCACCAAGGAGTTCTACGTCGCCGGCGGCGGTGTGCATCCGATCGTCAACGGCATGGCGACCGGCGCCGACTGGATGTCCGCCGCCTCGTTCATTTCGATGGCCGGCCTGATCGCCTTCCTCGGCTACGGCGGCTCCGTCTACCTGATGGGCTGGACCGGCGGTTACGTCATGCTGGCCGTGCTGCTGGCCCCGTACCTGCGCAAGTTCGGCAAGTTCACCGTGCCGCAGTTCATCGGCGACCGGTACTACTCGCAGACGGCGCGTATCGTCGCGGTGATCTGCCTGATCTTCATCTCCTTCACCTATGTCGCCGGCCAGATGCGCGGTGTCGGTATCGTGTTCTCCCGCTTCCTGGAAGTCGAGATCACCACCGGCCTGATCATCGGCATGGGCCTGGTGTTCTTCTACGCGGTGCTGGGCGGCATGAAGGGCATCACCTACACCCAGGTGGCGCAGTACTGCGTGCTGATCATGGCCTACACCATTCCGGCCGTGTTCATCTCCCTGCAGATCTCCGGCAACCCGCTGCCCCAGCTGGGCCTCGGCGGTCATACCGGCGACATGTACTTCCTCGACAAGCTGAACAAGACCGTGACCGATCTGGGCTTCGCCGCCTACACCACGGGCAACAAGACCATGATCGACGTGTTCTGCATCACCCTGGCCCTGATGGCCGGTACCGCCGGTCTGCCCCACGTCATCGTGCGCTTCTTCACCGTGCCGACCGTGCATGACGCCCGCCTCTCCGCCGGCTGGGCCCTGGTCTTCATCGCCCTGCTCTATACCGCCGCCCCCGCCGTCGGCGCCATGGCCCGCTACAACCTGCACGCCACGGTGAACACCGCCGTCGCGACCGGTGGCGACGTCTTCGCGACCGAGGCCAGCATCGTCGGCGAATCGCGTCCCGACTGGATGAAGCGCTGGGAGAAGACCGGCCTGATCGCCTGGGAAGACAAGAACGGCGACGGCCGCATCCAGTACTACAACGAGAAGAGCAAGGACGAAGCCTTCCTGGCCAAGGCGGAAGCCGCCGGCTGGAAGGGCAACGAACTCGGCTCGACCAAGGCCGGCAAGTTCGAGGGCAAGGTCGACAACGACATCATGGTGCTGGCCAACCCGGAAATCGCGCATCTGCCCAACTGGGTGATCGCGCTGATCGCCGCCGGCGGTATCGCCGCCGCGCTGTCCACCGCCGCCGGTCTGCTGCTGGTGATCTCCTCCTCCATCTCGCATGACCTGATGAAGAGCGTGTTCACCCCGAACATCTCCGAGAAGGGCGAGCTGATGGCGGGTCGTGTCGCGGCGGCCGTCGCGGTGCTGGTTGCCGGCTATCTCGGCTACAACCCGCCCGGCTTCGTCGCGCAGGTGGTCGCGTTCGCCTTCGGCCTGGCCTGCGCATCGCTGTTCCCGACCATCCTGATGGGCATCTTCAGCAAGTCGATGAACCGCGGTGGCGCCATCGCCGGCATGTTGACCGGCCTGATCTTCACCCTGGTCTACATCGTCTACTTCAAGCGCGACGTGTTGCTGGGCATGGAGAAGGTGCCCGACACGCAATGGTTCCTCGGCATCTCGCCGGAAGGCATCGGCGTGATCGGCATGCTGCTCAACTTCGCGGTGGCGTTCATCGTGATGAAGATGACGGCGCCGTGCCCGGATCACATCCAGCACCTGGTGGAAAACATCCGCTACCCGCGTGGCGCCGGCGAGGCACACGCGCACTGATCCGGTTCCCCGGTCATGAAAAAACCCCGCTTCGGCGGGGTTTTTTCATGTGCGCCCCGCTGTCCCTCATGTTTCTTGATAAATTCGCCGGGAAGCCGGTGTGACGGGCAACTCAGGGAAGAGGTCCGGCCCACACCAGGCGCTGCCGGATACTCGACGCAACGCAAGAAGTCCACCCGGGGGGTCAACACGTAGCATGTCAGGGACAGGCCCAAGGCAAACCAACTTCGCCCATCTGCGCGAGCACGATGAGCAACTGCTCCGGCTGGGCATGCTGGCGGAGCGGTATTTTGCCGAGGACCCGAACACCTGTTTGCTGAAGCTGCGCCAGCTCGCGGAAACACTGGCGCAATGGGTCGCGTCACAGGTCGGCCTCTATGCCGGCGCGGATGAGAAGCAGGTCGACCTGCTTCGGCGCCTGCAAGATCACGGCATTCTGCCGGGGGATGTGGCGCTGCTGTTCACCGAGGTGCGACGGGCGGGCAACGCCGTCAGCCATCGCCTGGATGGCGATCACCGAACCGCCTTGTCATGCCTGCGGCTCACCTGGCAGATCAGTCTCTGGATGCATCGCACGTTCAAGGAAGTGGGCTATCGATCCGGGCCGTTCCTGCCGCCGGCGAGCCCGGCCATCCGGAACCCCGCGCTTGAAGCCGAACTGGAAGCACCGCGCGCCGAGTTCGAGCAGTATCGCCGCGCCCACCACGACACCGCGCGATTGTTCGATGCCACCCGCTCCCAGGCTGAACAGACTGAGCAGGACCGCGCTTTCCGGGAACGGACGGCGACGGAGGCCGAAGCGGCACTGAACGAACGCCTGGAGTCGATGCGGCGCGAGACGCGCAACCCGCCGGGTTCCGCCATGGCGAAATGGGTCGCGGCGGCGAACACGGCCGCCGCCGCCATCCAGCTCGACGAGGCCGACACGCGCAAGCTGATCGACGTGCAGCTTATTGCGGCCGGCTGGACCGCCAACTCCGCCGGCATCAAATACGCAACCGGCGCCCGACCGCAAAAGAACAGGAACCTCGCCATCGCGG
>CAZONS010000316.1:0-4400 GCA_964581195.1 uncultured Thiobacillus sp.
TTTCCTGGGCCTTGTTCTCGCGGATGGGCATGGCGAAACCGCCGCACACCACGTCACCGAGCACGTCATAGAACACGAAGTCCAGGTCTTCCTCGTAGGCGCCCTCTTCCTCCAGGAAGTTGATGGCGGTGATGACGCCACGACCGGCGCAGCCGACGCCCGGCTCGGGGCCGCCGGATTCCACACACTTGATGTCGCGGTAGCCCACTTTCAGGACGTCTTCCAGTTCCAGGTCTTCCACCGAGCCGGCGTCCGCCGCCATCTGCATGATGGAGTTCTGGGCCTTGGCGTGCAGGATCAGACGGGTGGAGTCCGCCTTGGGATCGCAGCCAACGATCATCACTTTCTTGCCGGCCTCGGCCAGGCCCGCCACCAGGTTTTGCGTGGTGGTGGACTTGCCGATACCGCCCTTGCCGTAAATCGCGCATTGACGCAGAGCCATGATATTTCTCCTCAGGTCTCGAAAACGAAGTGCGATTGAAGAATTCGTTCGCAGTCCACTTATCGCAAGGCCTGTGCCACACCCTTGTAATTGACCTAAGCAATTGATTTACATGGATTGTGGTGCGATATGTGGATATCCATGTCGCGTATCCAACAGCACAAAGAAGCAGGCATTGTCGTGGCCGCGACAAGTGAAGGCGTCCCGTCCAGCGAATAGCCAGGCCTGCGTGGGTGGTACGACGCTTTCGTGGTTGCCAGGCCCGGGCTTCCCCGGCTACAACGTCGCATCCCCAGCCCCTGTCCATCGATGCCGACCGCCCTGCCCCGCGACGCCCGCCTGCCGATCAACCGCTGCAACCTGTCCGCCGACCTCCTCGGCGGCCTGACCTACCAGCGCCATCCCGTGCCCCTGTACCTCGATGGTGTCGCGGAACTGCATCGTCAGCTGTTCGCGCGGCTGGACGCACTCGACGACACGGGCGAGCGCGCGCGCCTGTTCATGGCGCACATGGATGCGGCGTTCTGCCTGGAACACCCCGAGGAAGCCGGCCACACGCCGACGCACGGCCGCGCCAATGCCCACTACCTGCGCTTTCTGCGTGGCTGGGCATTCGACGCCGACGGTCGCGAAGGCGCGGTGCTGAAAGGCTGGGTGGAATCGCGTTTCGGCCTGCTGCCGCGCCATCACGGTGGCCCGATCCGGGACTGCTCCGGCGTGGCCTACCGGCACTACCTCGCGCAACGCTGCGGCGGCCTCTACAACACCAACAGCCTGGAAGCCCAGTTCGACCTGCTGTACGCCTGGTGTCAGTACGAACTGGCGCGGCGGCGGCCGGAAACCCCGCATCTCACCCTGTACCGTGGCGTCAACCGCATGGACGACTACGAGGACCTGGGTAACGCGGGGCAGCCACGGAATCGTCGCGTCCTGCTGCTCAACAGCCTCAATTCCTTCAGCCTCGAACGCGAACGCGCCTGTGAGTTCGGTGACAACATCCTGGAAGTGCGCGTCCCCCTGGCCAAAATCTTCTTCTTCCACGGCTTGCTGCCCGGAAAACTGAAGGGCGAGGAGGAGTTCACGGTGATCGGCGGCGTGTACGAGGTCGGCTACAGCCGTTGATGGACCTGGGTTTGCACCATTAAGGGGCCTCATGCAGAAAACGGCATGAGGGTAACCGCCCCTGTTGAAGCAGAGCCATTGACAATCAATGTGTTATGTATCTGGCATGTAAAATGCTTTTACCTGGCCGTCAAATTGATGACGTCACCTCGAAGGAAACCACATGACTCCGCGCCAGATTCAATTGGTCCAATCCACCTGGATACAGGTGGTTCCCATTGCCGAAACCGCCGCCGGCCTGTTCTACGCCAAGCTCTTCGAACTGGACCCGGCGGTCAGGCCCATGTTCAAGGGCGACATGACCGAACAGGGGCGGAAGCTGATGAAGACCATAGGCATGGTGGTCAACAGCCTGACCAATCTGGAGGCGATGATGCCCACGGTGACGGAACTGGGCAGAAAACACGTCGGCTACGGCGTCGAACCCCGGCACTACGACAGCGTCGGCGCCGCTTTGCTGTGGACCCTGGAGCAGGGCCTGGGCAGCGACTACACGCCGGAAGCCAGGGATGCCTGGACCACCGCCTACGTCACCCTGGCCAATGCCATGAAAACCGCGGCCTACGCACCGGCCTGAGCGTGTGCGTCATGGCGGGCGGGTCAGGGGCGTTGTGTCAGGCTGCTCACCTGAGTGATCGGCGGGTAGCCGCCCACTGTCACGCCGGTCTGGCCCGGGCTGGAGTGGGTGCCGGAGACGACCAGATCGCCCCTGAAGTTGGCGATCGTGGTGGCCGGGTTCGTTGTGCCTGACACATGGGTGGTCACGCCACTGACATGGGTGGTCACGCCACTGCCAGCGGCGAGGGTCGCATTGCCCGAATAGCCCGAGGTGAGGCCGACGCTGGTTCCCGTGATCCCCGCCGTGGTCCCTCCCGTGACGGCGGGGGGGCTGATGCCTCGCGCCTGATTCGCCAGGGGGCTCCCCGACCGGGTCACCCTGAAGTTGCCGACATGGCCCACAAGGCTAACGTCGGGCTGATAGAGGATGTTGAGCTGGAGTTGGCCGTACACGTCGACATTTCCCGTGGCCAGGATGGTTGACAGGGTCGCGCTGTTGATTTGGATGTTATTGATACGGGCTCCAAGCGTATTCGAGCCGGTTGACAGGGAAGCATTGCCCGTCGTCGCCGTAGCTGTATTCGAAGCTGAGTAGCTGGCTGGGCTCCCCACGAAGATCAAGGGACCGCCGGTCGAGGCCTGAACTCCGTCGCCCGTGCTCCGGGCCGCGACCCGGTCATCCACGAATACCACCCCATAAGCCGCGTCGGAATACAACATCATGCCCGCCCCCGCGAAGCCGTTGCTGGCCACGTCCCAATAGGCATGGCTGTCGGCGTCGCAGCGGCGCGCCGGGACGTAGCTCAATTCACCCTGGAAATACTCGACGAAACGCGCATCCACCCGCGCGCCCAGGGAGGCGGCGTCGCAGCTTTCGGTCGCCGGGTCGAGCCCGAGCAGGCAGGCGCTGGCGGTGTTTCCGGCGGCGCGGACCATGCAGACGGCGGCGCCGGCGGGCGCGGCGGCGGATGTCTGCTCGCGCGACTGTTCAAAGATCTGCCGCGACCAGTTGAGGTGCATCCGGATCAGCCCGCATCGACTGGCATCGGCCAGGCAATCGCGCACCCGATCCAGGCTGGTGCCGAGATTGCCGCCACCCAGGTCTTGTTGATACTGCGCCACCCCCGCCAGAGCCAGACCATAGGCGCGCCGCGCGGGATCAGCCTCGCCCGCGTCGCGCAGGGCGTCGGCGGGCTGGGTGTGCAGGATATCCGCGACGCCGAATTCGGCCTGGACCCGCTCCAGAGCCGCTATCACCCGTTCCCGCCGCAAGCCGCCCTGGCTCTCCGCCAGACGGGTGGCAATCTCGGTCAGGGCGGTCACCGCCACACCGGTCTCGCCGCCGGTCACCCCGATCGCCACCGCGCGCAGGGGTTCCGCCAGGGCCACCCGCTGGCCGCTGGCCTCATCGGTATAGCCGCCGCCGCTGGCCTCGATCAGCACATCGCCGACATAGCCGCCAAGATCGAGTCGATAGCCGCCGTTGGCATCGGTGGTGACGCAATTGCCCACCTGAACGCCGCGCACGCCGTCCACGAGGGCATGCGCGCAGACGCGGGCGCCATCGAGCGGACCCTTGCTGGCCACCCCGGATAGCGAAGTGGAAGCGGAGCCAGCGCTGGAAGAAGCCCCGCCACCACCGCCGCAAGCCACGAGCGACACGGCGGTGAACAACGAGGCGATGGTCAAGGAAACACGCGTGTACATGGGGAACCTCCCGATTCCTGCTTTATTGGGGTGGATGCTATCCGCGCGGAAGGGGGCCGGACCATATCCAATTGGTTATATCCGCGCGGTGGATCACAGCGATGACACCCAGGCATTGCACCCCTGATCGGCAGGATCCACGCACCGCGACCCGTGGCCTGACCGGCCACGCCATTTCGGACAAAACCCGACAAAACACCGCCATTGGAATGATTCCGACACGCCGCCTTCACCGTCATCCCGCGTGGCCGCGCGGTTTTCGGCCGGCCCGCTTCTTGCACAAGGTTTCCTGTTCATTCACCTGGAGCGTTCCATGAGCACAGACTACTCCGCCACCTTCGCGGACATCGCGGCCGGCCTCGCCGACGGCAGCGTCGTTCCCTACCTGGGCTGCCATGCCCTCGACGGCGTCATCGACCCGGCCAGTGGTCGCGCCATTCCCGCCGATTCCGACAGCCTCATCCTGGCCATGAACGACGGCAGGCCGATGGCGCCCAAGCTGATGTACGAATTCCCCCGCGCCGCGATGAACATCGAACTCAAGCGCGGGCGCTCCGCGGTCAGCAAGTTC
>CAZONS010000317.1:0-4362 GCA_964581195.1 uncultured Thiobacillus sp.
GGCCGGCGCGCCAGCGCGGCATGAACTGCCAGACGCCCTGGGCGTACCAGCCGGACTGCCTGCCGCGATAGGCGTCGGCGAGGCCGCCCGCGCAGGTGGAAGCGACGGCCGGGTCGGCGTCGTCGCAGGTCATGTCGCCCCGCTCGTCGCGGCGGAAATATTCCGCCTGGAGCTTGAGGTTGCGCGCCTTCGGGTTGCCGTCCGGCGCCCATTTCCAGACGAAGTCCGCCAGCCAGGTGTTCGACTTGCCACTGAACAGGGTTTCCGCCTCGACGCCGCCCGGATCTTCGACATGGCTGCCGCGGTTCTTCGGTTTGGCCGAAAGATAGGACAGCCCGGCGCGCCAGGAGGCGGATTCGCCGATGTCGTCACCGACGTGCGCGAACAGCGACCAGGCGCCGGCGCCGTTGCGGTCGCCACCATCGGCGGAGCCGGGGAAGTTGCCGCCGCGGCCGAGTTCCGCGCCCAGTTCCAGGAAGGTGGCGGTCGGCGCCAGCCATTTGAGTTGGACGCCGTCCTGCGCCAGGTGCTCGCCGAAGAGCACGTTGTACATCAGGCTGTTGTCGGCGAAATCCCAGGCGTGCGGGTGCTGTTCGTTGGCATAGCCGATGCCGGAGAGGAAGCGGCCGCCCTTGATGGACAGGCCCCGGCCCAGCGCCAGGGTCTGGAACCAGGCCTCCTCCACCTCGGCTTCGCCGTCGAGCAGGGCGATGTTGGCGTAGCCGCGCAGGATCGGGTCGATATTGGCGGCCAGGGTCAGCTCGGTATGGTCCAGATTGAAACCACGGCTGGCGCCATGGTCGTGGCTGCCGGCGAGGAAGCCGGTGATGACGCGCTCGCCCGGCTTCCTTTGGGCATAACTGCCTTGCAGCACCAGGCCGATGGCCGGATTGAAGTCGTTGCCGCGCGTTTCGGCCGCGACCGGCGGCGGTGTCTGGCGACTTTCCAGTTGTTTGAGGCGGGCTTCGTAACTGGCCTGGAGCGCCTTGAGTTTTTCGTCGAATTCGGCGCGAACATTGGCAAGCTCGTTGACCAGTTCGGCGTCATTCGCGGCGAGTGATGACAGGGGAAACGCGCACGCCAGGGCGGCGGCGAGCAGGGTAGGTTTGAACATGATGAGTCCTATGCGATCAGGTAGGGTGCGCCGTGCGCACCTTGGCTCCGCGCGAGCGGCCAATGGCACACCCGGCGCGGCGAGGCTTGAATCGTTACCTGTCAGGACCCGGTGGTGCGCGGCTGCGGTAGACAGCGCGAAATACCATCGATGACGGCGTCGGAACGAATACATCGAAGGTCGTGGCCGGCGGCGGTGGCGACCACGCCGGCGGCGTGCTGGCGATGCCGGCGCCGATCGGCGCGAAAGCCAGGCACAGGTCGCAGGCCGGCTCGTCGCCGTTGAACTGATCCGGCAGGTGCTTGACGCCGTGCGCCAGGGCGCCCGCCTGCGTCAGCAGGAGCAGCAGGGCCAGCAGCCAGCCCAAGTAGGGCGGAAAAGCGGGCTTATCACGCCTTCCGCCAACGCCCGGCGCATACGGCGGAAGGCGCCGGCAAGAAGCCGCCGGCTTTTCCGCCCTACGGGTGCCGAGTACGTGGCGCATCACACCCTCGGCGTCAGGCCGTCGGCGAGCGACAGGCGATAGGCGCGATACCCCGGCAACAGGCTGGCGAGGGTGCCGACCACGATCACCCAGGCGAGCAGTTGCAGTTCCGCCGCGCTGGGCACGGCCAGACGGAGGGCGAGGCCGTATCGCGCTTCCAGCCAGGGGCCGATGAGCGCAGTCGACACGGTCAGCAACAGGGTGCCGAGCAGCGCGCCGGCCACCGTGACGGCGCTCCCCTCCAGGGCGAGCAGGGCGAACAGGTCGCGCGGGCGGGCGCCGTTGGCGCGCAGGATGGCGAGTTCGCGACGGCGCTCGCCCAGGGACGCCAGCACCACCGCCACCAGGCCGGCGAGACTGACGACCAGCACCAGCGCCGAGACCGCCAGCAGGACGCGCTCGGCCACCGCCAGCAATTCCCACAACTGGGCCAGGGCGACGCCGGGCAGGATGGCCATCAAGGGCTCGTCGCGAAGATCCGCCACATATCGCTGCATCGCGAAGGCATGGGCGCGGGACTTCAGTCCCACCAGCACGGCGGTGACGGCCTTCGGCGCGAGATCGAATTTCTTCACGAATTGCGGCGGGATGGAAAAACCGGGAATCGGCGCTCCCGCCCGCCAATCGAGGTGGATGGCTTCCAGCGCCTCCAGGGCGATGTGCAGGGTCCGGTCCACCGGCGTGCCGGTGCGGGTGAGGATGCCGACCACGGTGAACGGCTTGTCGCCGTGTTCGGCGTGGCCAGGCTCGTGGTCGTGTCCTGCATCCGCTTCACGCATGCCGTGCGCGAGCACGATGCGGTCGCCCAACTGGTAACCCAGGCGGTCCGCCACTTCCGCGCCCAGCACCACGTCGAACAGGCCCGCGAACGGCTTGCCCGCCGCCAGGCGCAAGGGCTGTCTGTCGCCATAACGGAAATGCGTGAAATAGGCTGGCGTCGTGCCCAGCACCGGAAACCCCCGGTGCGAATCGCCCAGCGAAAGCGGAATGGTCCAGGCCACGGCGGGGTGCGTCGCCAGCATCTGCGCGCTGTGCCAGCTCAGGTTGTTGCTCGACTCGCCGAGGTGGAACACCGAATGGAGCAGCAACTGCATCGGGCTGGAACGGGCGCCGACCACCAGGTCGGTACCGGAGACCGCGTCGGCGAAACTGGCGCGGGCGTCAACGCGCAGCCGCTCGATGCCGAGCAGCAGGGTGACCGACAAGGCGATGGCGATCAGGGTCAGGCCCAGGGTGTGGCGCCGGTTCCAGGCGCTGCGCAGCGCCAGGGGCAGGAGGTGGGTCATGGCATTTCCCCCACCAAGGCGTAGCCCGGATGCAGCGCGGCGGAATCCGGGGCTTTGGCGCGCGCACCCGGCCGACCGTCCCGGATTCCATTGCATTGCATCCGGGCTACGCGCATTGCTGTGCTCCCGCCCGGTTGATCTCAGCCATCGCCACGCGGCGGTCGAAATGCTCGGCCAGACGCTGGTCGTGGCTGACGAACAGCAGCGCGGCCTTCGCCGCCGCGCATTCGCGCTTCAGCAATTCCAGGAAGGCGGCCTGGCGGGCGGCGTCGAGGGCCGAGGTCGGTTCGTCGGCGATGACGATCTCCGGCCTGCCGATCAATGCCCGCGCCGCCGCCACCCGCTGCTGCTGGCCGACTGAAAGCTG
This sequence comes from uncultured Thiobacillus sp., assembly GCA_964581195.1. Lineage (GTDB taxonomy): Bacteria > Pseudomonadota > Gammaproteobacteria > Burkholderiales > Thiobacillaceae > PFJX01. Next base: position 3,252 of record CAZONS010000317.1, read on the forward strand.
GGTGGCCGGGCGATGCCAGAGCGCTTCTTCGAGATCGAGGTGGGCCAGCAACGCGGCGGCCGCCGCGCGCATGTTCCCCGCCCGTTGCCGCCGCCGTTTCGAGAAGCGGCAGGGCAGCAGGACGTTGTCCAGCACCGAGAGATAGGGAATCAGGTTGAACTGCTGGAAGATCAGGCCGATGTGGTCGACCCGGAAGCGGTCGCGGGCGGCGGCGGACTGCGCCGGCAGCGACTGCCCGAGCGCCTCGACCCGGCCGCGTTGCGGCAGCAGCACGCCGGCGATCAGGTTGAGCAGGGTGCTCTTGCCGCTGCCGGATTCTCCGTGGATGAACACCTGCTCGTCCGCCGCCACCTGGAACCGCGCGATGTCCAGGCAGGCCCGCGCCTGGCCCGGCCAGTGGTAGAGAACGTCTTGCAGGTCGAGCAGGGGCTGGGGCATGGCGCTGAGGTGAGTCGGGAGACGCGGGCGAAAGGCACCGCGACTCCCGAGCAGGTTCGAATAATGTGGCCACCACGATGCGGCCGGTAAAGTGATCACGCCGGAGCGCGAAGGTTCCGCATGGTACGAAGCCATGCCGTCCGGGGCAACCGCGTCGCCCCGGGCGGCGCGCGCTCAGGCCACCTTGATCTCGATCCTTCGCGGTTGCGCGTGCTCGGCCTTGGGGATGCGCAGCTTCAGCACGCCCTGGTTGAACTCGGCGGCGACCTTGTCGCTGTCGAGTTCCTTGGACAGGGTGAACACCCGCCGGTAGCGGGGCAGGGCGACCTCGGCGTGGGTGGCTTCCATGCCCTCGGGGGTGTCGAGCGCGACCTCGCCCTCGATGGTCAGGGTGTCCGCCTCGACATGCAGGGACAGCCTGTCCCTGGGGACGCCGGGCAGGTCGGCGTAGAGGGTGATGCCGGCGGCATCCTCGAATACGTCGACCGGCGGCATCAGGGTGGCGTCTTCCGGGCTGGCGGGTTTGCGTTGGGTCTCGGTCATGATCTCGCCTCCGTTCAAAGGATGTCGATGCGGCGCGGTTGCGCGGCCTGGCGTCGCTGGATGCTGATGTGCAGCACGCCGTCGCGGTATTTCGCGCTGACGGCGTTGGCGTCGATGTCGTCGGGCAGGG